>CAZZLB010000161.1:0-6727 GCA_964654655.1 uncultured Rhodoferax sp.
CAAAGGCCGCCTGCGTGCGCTCCACCCACTGTCCAGGCTGTACACGGCCAGGGCGATCCAGATCAGGCAGAAGCCGACGGCGCGTGCGGGTGCCAGGATCTCGTCATACAGCCACATGCCCTCCAGCATTTGCAGGCTCGGTGAGATGTATTGCAGGATGCCCAGCGTTGTCATGGGTATGCGGCGGGCACCGGCGGCAAACAGCAGCAAGGGAATGGCAGTCAAGGGCCCGGCCAGCAGGAGCCAGCCCATGGTTTGTGCATCAGCCTGAACCAGTGCACCCCGTCCGTGCCAGGCCCACCAGGCCAGCATGCCAGCGGCAAACGGCGAGAGCAGCAGAGTCTCCAGCGTCAAGCCCTCCAGCGCGCCAAGCGGCGCCAACTTGCGCAGCAGGCCATAAATTCCAAACGAGGCCGCCAGCAACAAGGCGATCCAGGGCAGGCGCCCGGCTTGCAGCGTGAGCCAGATCACGCCGGCTGCCGCCAGGGCCACGGCCAGCCATTGCACACGGCGTGGTCGCTCCTTGAGAAAGATGTATCCGAAAGCCACATTGACCAAAGGCAGGATGAAGTAGCCCAGACTGGCATCGATGACGTGGGCATTTTGTACCGCCCATACATAGACCGACCAGTTGATCGACAGAAGCAGGGCTGTCAACCCGAATGTCAGCAACACGCGCGGCTGACGACCCAGGTCGCGCAGCCAGGCCCAGCGCCGCAGGACCAACAGCACACACAGAAGGAAGAAAAGTGCCCACACCATGCGGTGCGCCACGACTTCAAACGCATTGACGTGGGAAAGCTGCTTGAAGAAGATCGGCAGCAGGCCCCAGGCGGTGTAGGCCAGCGCGGCGTAGAGCATACCGGGGTTCATCGCCTGAGCCTGATCAAGTTGGCCGACAGCGCAGTGCCGCAGACGATGATGACGGCGCACAGCAGCATCCATGGCGAGATGGCTTCCTGCAGCAAGACTGTGCCGTAAATCACCGCAAACACAGGAACGACGAAGGTGACGGTGAGCGCGCGCGCCGGACCGACGTTTTCAATCAACCAGAAGAACAGGATGTAAGCGACGCCTGTGCACAGCACGCCCAATGCCAGCAGGGCCAGCCAGGCGCTGCTGCCCGGCATGCGCTGTGGCCAAAACCACCAGGTGGGCAAGGCCAGCCCGAGTGCTGCGCCGAGCTGGCTGCCGGTGGCGGTGACCAGAGATGGCAAACCACCGAGGTGGCGTTTGGTAAAGCTCGCGGATATGCCGTAGCTCAGGCAGGCCAGCAGACAGGCCAGGATGGCCCAGGCACTCGACAGGCCGTTGGCGTCAGGTTTGAAACTGGCTTTATCCCAGGCCAGGAGCGCGACGCCGGCAAAGCCGATCAGCAAGCCCAAAATACGAGAGCCGTTGGGCCTGTCCTTCAGCCAGACCCAGGCCACCAGGGCGCCAAACAGGGGCACTGTAGCGTTCAGAATCGAAGACAGGCCGGTACTGATGGACAAGAGGGCGTAGCAAAAGCAGGCGAAGGGCAATGCCGAATTGAACAAGCCCATAAAGAACACCTTCTTCCAATGCCTTGCCAGTTGTGGCCCCAGACCACGCCACAGCAGCACGGGCAGCAGGAACAGCGCCGCGATCGTCACGCGCAGACCGGCCGTGGGCAGCGCGCCGAATTCCTGGGCACCCAGACGCATGAACAGGAAGGACGAACCCCAAAGTGCCGCCAGCAACAGGAACTTGCCAAGCCAGGGTTTGGTAGATGGGACCGGATTCAAAACACGCCTTCGATTTTTAGCAGGGCCGCTTTGCGATCCAGCCCACCTGCATAGCCGGTCAGTGCACCGTTGGCGCCGAGCACGCGGTGGCAAGGCACGACAATGCTGAAAGGATTGTGCCCCACTGCGGCACCGAGGGCGCGCACGGCGCTGGGTTTGCCGATGGCGCTGCTGAGCGCGCCGTAGCTGCTGCTGCTACCGTAGTCGATGGTCAGCAGGGCGCGCCAGACCGACTGTTGAAAAGCCGTGCCGCACGTCATGTCCAGCGGCAAATCGAAAGAGCGGCGCGTGCCGGCAAAGTATTCGTCAAGTTCGGTCTTGACGCGTCGCATCAGCGGATGCTTGTTGTCAAGTGCCCACTGAGACGTTTCAGGTTGATGGCGCTGACCGGCAAACCAGATGCCCACCAGTTGCTTTTCGCGGGCGGCCAGAATGATGGAACCAAGCGGACTTTGGTAGCTGGTTTGAACAGTGCTTGTGGCGAATTTCATGTTGCTGACTCCTTCCAGGCTCGAATCACGGCGTAACTGCGCCACGGTTGCCAGACTTTTGATTTCAGTTCTGCCTCGCGCGCGGGATGCTTGCTGTGCTGCAGACCCAAGGCACGTTGCAAGGCAACATCGCCGGCGGGAAAGGCATCGGGCCAGCGCAATGCACGCATGGCAATGTACTGCGCCGTCCAGTCGCCGATACCTGGCAGGGCCTTGAGTGCAGTCATCGTGGCTTCAACATCGGCGCCGCCGTGCAATTGCAGATCATGTGTCAGCACCGCGTGTGCCAGCGCCTGGATTGCAGCCTGGCGTTGCTTGACGATGCCCAGGCGCCCAAGAGCATCAGGGCTGGCAGTTGCAAGTGCGGCGGCTCGCGGAAACAGCCGGTTCAAACCGCTGACGGGTGTCTCGATCGGCTCACCGAAAGCTTGCACCAGGCGTGTCGTCAGGGTGCGCGCAGCCGCGACGGTAATCTGTTGACCCAGTACGGCGCGCACGGCCAACTCAAACCCGTCCAGGCTGCCGGGCACGCGCAAACCATCGCCTTGCGGAAAACTTGTGTGCAAGACGGCGTTGATGGCCAGCGGATCGGCGTCCAGGTCCAGTAGCGAGCGCACGCGTGCCAGCAGCGCGGGCAACACCGGCCGCAACGAGTCGCTCAGACGCAGTTCAATGCGATTGCCGAGGGTATCAAAGCGTGCCACCAGCCAGCCGCTGCAGTGCTGCTGGCCGCTGTCGATGCTGAGCGTCTTGCTGATGCTCTGGCGGGTCGGCAGCAGTGAGACCTGCTCCATACCGGCAATGCTGCGGTGGGCAAAGAATTGCAGCATGGCACCGACGTCGTAGGGGGGTCGATAGGCGAGTTTGAGGACGATGCCGGGCTCGGCCGGGTTTGGACCAGAACCTGCATTGCTGCGGCGCAGCTGGCTCGGGTTCAAGGCGTAATGCTGGGCAAACGCGGCGTTGAAACGACGCACGCTGGCGAATCCGCTCAAGCGCGCCACTTCGCTCACGGGCAGCCTGGTGTCGGTCAGGAATTGCTTGGCCGAAAGCAGGCGCCGGGTTTGCAGGTATTGCAGCGGCGACACACCAAAGTGTGCCTCGAAGATGCGTCGCAGATGCCGGTCGCTGACACCGAGCCGCTGAGCCAACATTTGCATGCTGGGTGCGGCGCCGTTCCAGCTTTCATGTCGGTCAATCAGGGCTGCGGCCTGAGCGGCAAGGATGCTGGAGGCGTCCTGCATCGACCAGACCCGAGCTTCGATTCCTCGTTGCGAGGCGTGAGCGCGTGGCGCGAGTTCTGGCCGGCAACGCAGGCAGGGGCGAAAGCCGGCCCCTTCAGCCTGCGCCGGTTGCGCAAAGAAACGGCAATTCTCCCTCTTGGGAGTGCGCACGCGACAGACCGGCCGGCAGTAGATTCCGGTTGAGGTCACACCCGTAAAAAAAAGCCCGTCGAAGCGCGAATCCCTGGCCTTCAGGGCGAGATAGCGCTGCTCGTTCATCGATTCGTCTTCAAGGGCTGTCATGCGCTGGATGATACGCGGGTGGCCTGCCTTGGCGCAGAATTTTCCAGCCGTTTCCGGACATGCCCATGGACCGGGCGGCGACCTACAATTCGGTGCGCAACAGACATGCCGCAATTTTCAGGAACTTCATCATGCAGTTATCAGCTTCCATCTTCAAAGCCTACGATATTCGCGGCATCGTGCCCAGCACCATCAACGAAGCGGTGGCCGAGGCGCTGGGTCGTGCCTTTGGCACGGTTGCGAGAGCCGAGGGTGAAAGCAAGGTAGCCGTCGGGCGCGACGGCCGGCTCAGCGGGGCCATGCTCAGCGCTGCGTTGATGCGCGGTCTGGTGGCCGCCGGCGTGGAGGTGATTGACATTGGCATGGCGACGACACCGATGCTTTACTTTGCTGCCAGCACCGAGTGCCGCAGCGGCATTCAGGTGACCGGCAGCCACAACCCGAAGGACTACAACGGCTTCAAGATGGTGCTGGCGGGGCGCGCCATTTATGGTGACGAAATTCAAGCTTTACGGCGCATGATCGAGGGCGAGACCTGGTCGCTGCAGGGCGGTGGCAGTCTGCGCCGGGTTGATGTGGAGCAAGCCTACCGGGCGCGCATTGTGGGTGGCATCAAACTGGCGCGACCCATGAAGATCGTGGTGGATTGCGGCAACGGCATCGCCGGTGCTTCGGCCCCCGGTATCCTGCGCGCCATTGGCTGCGAGGTGACCGAGCTGTACAGCGAGGTGGACGGCAACTTTCCGAATCACCATCCGGACCCGAGCAAGCCGGAGAATCTGCGCGACCTGATTGCCGCACTGGCTGCTGGCGATGCCGAGATTGGTCTTGCCTTCGACGGTGATGGTGATCGTCTGGGCATCGTTACCAGCGCCGGGAACAACATCTACCCGGACCGCCAACTGATGCTTTTTGCTCAGGACGTCCTGAGCCGGGTGCCGGGTGGCACGATTTTGTTTGACGTCAAGTGCTCGCAACGCCTGGCACCAGCGATCGAGGCGGCGGGCGGCAAGCCGCTGATGTTCAAGACAGGACACTCGCTGATCAAGGCAAAGATGAAGGCGGTCGATTCGCCGCTGGGTGGCGAGATGAGTGGACACATCTTTTTCAAGGAGCGCTGGTACGGCTTTGACGACGGCACGTACGCGGGTTGCCGCCTGCTGGAAATTCTGAGTCGCTCACCCGATGGCAATGCTGTGCTCGACGCACTGCCGACCAGTTTTTCGACACCGGAGCTCAACGTCAAATGCGCCGAGGGCGAGCCGCATACGCTGGTGGATCAGCTGCTGGCGGCGGCCAATTTCGCAGCGCCTGCCGTGGTGAATTCCATCGACGGTCTGCGCGTTGACTGGCCCGATGGCTTTGGCCTGATCCGCGCATCCAACACGACACCGGTGCTGGTGCTGCGCTTTGAGGGGCAGACCCAGGCAGCCCTGCATCGCATTGAGGGCGACATGCTCGCCCTGTTGCGCTTGGTCAAGCCCGGAGCCAAGCTGGACGAGGCGGCGCATTGAGCCGTAACGTGGGGGTTCAGTCTTGAAGATTTTGATCGTCAAGCTGTCTTCGCTTGGCGACGTGGTGCATGCCATGGCGGCGTTGCAGGATATTCGGCGTGCCATGCCGCAGGCGCAAATCGACTGGGTGGTGGAGCGCAGCTTTGGCGCTTTGGTGCGGCGCTGCACCGGTGTAAACCGCGTCATCGAGTGCGAACTCAGGCGCTGGCGCAAGTCTCCCTTTGCCGCCCCGACCCGACACGCCTGGTACAACTTCAGGACAGAGTTGCAGCGCGAGCGCTACGACGCAGTGATCGATCTGCAGGGTTTGACCAAGTCCGCCCTGATTTCCTGGCTGGCGCAGTTATCGCCGCGGGGTCGGCGCTACGGTCTGGCAGTGCAGAGCGAGGGATCGAGCTTTGAAGCTCCGGCGCGCTGGGTTGCCGATGTTGCCATTGCCTTGCCAAGGCACATCCATGCAGTCGATCGTTCGCGCCAGTTATGTGCCATGGCGCTGGGTTATGAAGCCTCGCCACTGGTTGTGTTCGGATTGAAGGCTGGCGCGCCTTCCGCTTCAGGCGAGCGCCCTCTGGTGGCCCTTGTGCACGGAACTTCGCGCGCCGACAAGCAGTGGCCCGTGGCGTCCTGGCAGGCGCTTGCGCAGCGCTTGATTGCGCAGGGTTGCCGCCTGGCCTTGCCCTGTGGCAGTGATGCAGAAGATCAGCTTGCCCGGCAAATTGCCAGTGGCCTGACCAATGCCGAGGTCTGGCCCCGTCTGGAACTCGACGCACTGACCGATGCGCTGGCCGGATGCAGCGGTGTCATCGGTGTTGACAGTGGCCTGAGTCACATCGCGGTGGCGCTGAACCTGCCCCACGTCCAGATTTACAACTTTGATACCGCCTGGCGTACCGGGCCGCGGGACGCCCTGCACCAGCGCAGTGTCTTTGCCAGTCCGACGCCGTCTGTGGACGCGGTATGGCAGGCCTGGCTTGAGCTCAGGCCGGAAATACTTTCGACATGACGCGCTTGCTTTACAGCTTTCTGATGTGGCTTGCGCAGCCCCTGTTGCGGCGCAAGCTGGTTCGCCGGGGTGCGCGTGAGCCTGGCTATCTTGAGGCGATTGAAGAGCGCTTCGGTTATTACGATCAGCAGTCGCCTGCAGCGGGCAGCAACACGGTCTGGCTGCATGCCGTCTCTTTGGGTGAGACACGTGCTGCCGTACAGCTGGTGAAAGCCTTGCGTGCGCACTTGCCGGGCATGCGCTTGTTGTTGACGCATGGCACAGCGACCGGGCGCGCGGAAGGAAAAAAGCTGCTGCGGCCGGGTGACCTGCAGTGCTGGCAGCCCTGGGACACGAGTGGTGCGACGAAGCGCTTTGTCGAGCATTTCAGGCCGCGTATCGGCATCCTGATGGAGACCGAGATCTGGCCCAATCTGGCCGCGGCGTG
>CAZZLB010000162.1:0-6707 GCA_964654655.1 uncultured Rhodoferax sp.
CTTCGGGCTTAGCTCAGGGTGATAGACCTTGATCTTGTCGCTCGACAGGTAATACCCCAGCCAGACAAAGAAGTTGGCAATCAGAATGAAGCCAATCCAGTTGTGCACGACGACTGCCGTCCTGAAAGGGATCAATTGAAAGAGATCGAGATACCTGATCTGCAAGCCGGTGGCGATAAGGAGCAGGAAACCGAAGGCGTTGGTCCAGTGCCAGAGTCTGACGGGCAAGGGATGGATATACAGCTTTTCCATGGCGTTTTCCTGCTATTTGGAGGCGTCGTCAGCACCCTGACGATGACCGGTTGAAGCCTGCTGGCCAAGATCCTGAGCGGCGGCGAGTCGCTCCGCTTCCAGTTTCTGGCGTACCCCTTTGAATAGTCGTTTGATGGTCATGTGCACCAGCGGCACACTCGCCGCGCCGAACACGACGAGCAGCAGCAGGTAGTCGAGCAATTTGATGCGGGTACTGCCGATGGCATAGAAGCCGCGCACTGATTGCATCGAAGTCAGGGAATTGAGTACGTCGTTCTGGACACCGTGGCGCAGCGGTCTGCCGTCCGGTCCGGCGATCGTCAGCGACACGCTCTGGAATGCCGCCGCGCCCTGCTTGTGGCAGGTATCGCAGTCCTTGATGGCTTTGGACTTTTCGCTCAACTGGTGCGCCTCAACGCCCGATCGAACTTCCAGACGGCCACGTAACAGCATCTTGCCATCGCCACCATCCTGGTTGAATTCCTTGAGCAGACTCCACAACGCGCGTTCGTCCAGCCCCATGTCTTTGCTGTCAGCGGTATCGGTTCTCTTCTCAAATTTGGGCACCCCCAATTTTTCTGAAACCTGGCGTTTTGCCGTACTGTCATAAAGTCTGAGGTTGACCCGGCGCTGCGCGTCCGGTGCATGGCAGACCGGGCAGGAAATGGCTTCAAAATGCAGCGCAGTGTTGGGCAGCCAGCCATCGTGCTGTTTTGCCGCATCCTTGTGGCAGGCCAGGCAGGCGTCCCTGACACCTTCTCCCATGGAAGCGGCCTTGACCGCGTGCGCCTGGTGGCAGCCCGCGCACAGGGGGGCGCTGATGCCCTTGGCAACGCGTTCCAGACCGTGGACATCCTTTGCGTAGGCCTTGAAAATCCCGTCATGACACTTGGCGCAGGGGGTCTCGGTGATCGGGCCAACGATCTTCGCTGAGCGGACGGTGTGGGGATTGTGGCAGTCCGTACAAAGCGGCGCCTTCTTGCTGCCAGCCTTGATCAGCGCTGCATGAACGCTGTCATCGTACTCGACGGCCTTCTTCTTGTGACAATCGCGGCATGAATCGCGCATGCCCAGGGCAAACTCCCGCTTGCTCTTGATGGCTGTCTTGACCTTGCCGTGTGTTTTTGAGTCCAGGTTCGAATGGCAGTCCTCGCAGTCCGTCTTCTTGTGCATCGACTCGGTATAGGCCTTGGTCGAGATGGCCAATGACAAAGCCTCCCCGCTTTCGAGCGTCTTGGTGATGCCGTCCTTGTCGTGGCAAGACAGACAGGCCTTGCTTTCTTTGGACATTTCGCCTTCTGCGGCGTGGCTGTTCAGGCCGGCAAGAGACAGGACAAATGCAAGCAGGCCAGCCAGGATCAAGCTAGTCGGTGTGCGGGAGCTTTTCATTCGGGTTCCCCAGGGTTTGGTCTTCTCACGGCGAAAACCATCAGGTGACGATTGTCATACCTGATGGGGGCAGCTTCTCACCGCTTGGAGGATTGATTGCCAGATTCGTGATGTAGCTCAATGCTTTGGATCACGCTTACTGGTTTTTTGCCTTGCGGGCCTGCATGGCAACTTTGGCCAGCATGACCATGCCAACCATGGGCAGCATGACGGCATAAGCCAGACCGATGAAAGGAGCGGCCAGGAACAGTGCAATGTTCTTGATCCGGCTTTCCTTTTCGATCACCTCAATATGCACCTGCTCGATCGGCGCTGCCACTGCTTCGGGAGCGATTTCCGGGACTGCGTCGCGCAATGCATTGGCCGCACTTTCTTCAATCATCTCGGGCGACAGGGGCTTGCGCACAAAGTCGGAAACACCAGCAGCCTTGGCACGGCTCTCGTTCTCTGTCGTGCCGTAACCGGTGATGATGACGACAGGCGTCCAGGGTTGGCTGGCCTTGACCCGCTCCGCCAGTTCGACGCCGTCCATGCCGGGCATCTTGATGTCGGTAAAAACCACATCAAACGCTTGCTCGCGTATTTGCTTCAGCGCCTCATGGGCGTTCTCTACCGTCGTTACAACGTAGCCCTTGTTTTCCGACAGGACACGGTTGAAACTCTTGCCGACAACGGCGTCGTCATCAACAACCAGAACTTTACGCAGTGCACTCATGACTCTTTCTCCTTCAATAAATCAGATTAATCAGCGAAATTGCTGCAAATTCACGCTACCGTTTCCAACAAACTTGACCGCTACTGAAGCGTTGCGCATTGCGCCTGCCGGTCGCGCCGCAGAGCCCAGCGTTTATGCATCATGGCGCCGTTGGCGGCGTTGATGACATCGTCCGGACCGATGGGTTTGGCCAGATAGTCGTAGGCGCCCAGGGTCACCGCTTCCTTGGCAGATTCGACCGCCGGGTAGCCAGTGATCATGATGACTTCACTCTCCGGCCATTTTTCCTTGATTGTTTTCAGTACCGACATGCCGTCGAGTCCGGGCATGCGTTGATCGAGTAACACCACGTCAAATGATCGCGTATCCATCATCTGCAGGGCATCACGGCCATTCTTGACCAACTCGACTTTGCAACTGTTGCCAGAGAGGGCTCTGAGATAGCTGAGCCGGACGACTTCTTCGTCGTCTACCACCAGGATCTTGGTTGTTTGGTTCATTTGTGTTACCTCTATTTCGGTGTGTTTGCTGCCTGTCTCTACGCAACCCCTGTGCCAACCCGGTTGCTTGACGAATTAGCTCTTTCATATCAACAAGTTACAAAAGAAGTGCAAGTGACAAACCTGCTTCGGCGGCGTGTTTTTTGCCGATCCAAGTACAAATTGTTTGTACACTTTTCTCGAAAAAACGAGACAGTTATGGCGCCACCAGAGGGACGTCACGATGTCAGCGAGAATATTTTTTATATGCGGCCCGGACCGACGCATGACTCGATGGCCGCTTTGACACAGATCAGAGACCATGCATATGCAACGATTGGCTGGCCGGAATCCGAGCAAAATGGCGCTGAGTTTGTAGGGGTTATCCCTAGGACAGACTCCTTTCGGTGTCCTATCCGATTGATGAAACGATTGAAACCAAGAAGGGAACCCTCGCGATGAAACTTTCGATTCCTCAAAAACTGATCACTTTGTCAGTTCTGGGCATTGCTGCTGCCGCCTTTACCGGTACGTCTTACGCTGCGGTCAACGCCGATGCAGCTGCTGCACTGGCCAAAAAGAGTGACTGCCTGAAGTGCCATGCCATAGACAAGGACAAGAAGGCATCTTCCTACAAGAAAATTGCTGAAAAATACAAAGGCAAGGCCGATGCCGAAGCCAAACTGATGGATGTTCTGACCAAGGCGCCGAAAGTCAAACAGCAGGACGGTACCGAAGAAGAGCACAAGGTGGTCGCCACCAAGGACGCAGCCGAGATCAAGAATCTGATCGGCTGGATTCTGGCCCAGTAAACCTCAGTGCCTGGACAGCCACTTCATTCCTGATAGGGGCTGTCAAACCCGAGCCTGGCGAGAACCTGGGTTTCGCGCTGTTCCATGGCTAGCGCGTCAGGCTCGCTGGTCTCATGCTCCCAGCCCTGGGCGTGCAGAACGCCGTGCACCACCAGGTGCGCGTAATGCGCCTGCAGGTCCTTGCCAAGGGCCAGCGCCTCCTGCGCTATGACGGGCGCACACAACACCAGATCGGCATGGACGACGGGTTCGTGTGCGTAGTCAAAGGTCAGCACATTGGTGGCGTAGTCTTTCTTCCGGTAGTCGCGGTTCAGACCGCGGGCTTCATCGGCGTCAACGATGCGTACAGTGATTTCTGCATCACTGTCGAGCGCTTGGCGAATCCATCTCCTGACCTTGTGGCGCGCCAGGGCGGCGCGGTGTAGCGGCGCGTCCTGAAATCTGCCGAACTGCATTGACAGTGTCAATTGGTGCGGCATGATTTCAGGCGTCCAGGGTGGAGCGCTTGCGCGTTGCATCGTAGGCATCAACAATGCGTGCCACCAAGGGGTGCCGCACCACGTCGGCGCTGGTCAGGCGGCAAATGGCAATGCCGTTGACACGCTTGAGCACACGCTCGGCGTCTATCAGTCCGCTGAGCTGGGTCTTCGGCAGGTCGATCTGGCTGACGTCACCCGTCACCACCGCCTTGGAACCAAAACCAATGCGTGTCAGGAACATTTTCATCTGCTCTGGCGTGGTGTTCTGCGCCTCGTCCAGTATCACAAAAGCGGTGTTGAGCGTGCGTCCGCGCATGAAGGCCAGCGGCGCGATCTCAATGGTCTGGCGCTCCAGGGCCTTCTGTACCTGCTCGAAACCCATGAGGTCATAGAGTGCGTCGTACAGGGGGCGCAGGTAGGGGTCAATCTTTTGCGCCAGATCGCCCGGCAAGTAGCCCAGTCGCTCGCCCGCCTCAACCGCCGGGCGCGTCAGCACAATGCGCTGGACCGCGTTGCGCTGCAAGGCGTCCACCGCCATGGCCACGGCGAGATAGGTCTTGCCGGTGCCGGCCGGACCTATGCCAAAGGTGATGTCGTTGGCGGCAATATTGTCCAGGTACACAGCCTGGTTGATGGTGCGGGGTTTGAGGTCACTGCGCTTGGTCTTGAGCGCCGGCCCCTCAGCCTCGTCCATGCTGGCATCACCGGCCAGCATCAGCTGTACGGTGGCGGTCTCGATTGGGCGCCCCGCCATCTCGTAGAGCGCCTGCAGCATCTCCATACCGCGTTTGGCATTGGCTTTGGTGCCATCCACCTTGAACTGTTCGTGCCGGTGTGCAATTCTGATCTGCAGAGCCTGCTCAATGGTGCGCAAGTGCTCGTCCATGGGGCCGCACAAATGCGACAGACGGGTGTTGTTGGGAGGGGAAAACAGGTGTCTGAGAATCAAGTTGATAATTCCTCAATAGGTTAGCAATGATAGGCATGAAATGATCGGCAAACTGACTGGCACCTTGAGTGACAAGAATCCGCCCCAGGTTCTGGTGGATTGCAGCGGCGTGGGTTATGAAGTGCATGTACCCATGAGCACCTTCTACAACCTGCCGGAGTTGGGTGCCAGGATCAGTTTGCTGACCCACTTTGTGGTCCGTGAGGACGCGCAGATTCTGTACGGTTTTGCCAGCGCACACGAGCGTGAAGCCTTTCGCCAGCTCATCAGGATTTCAGGCGTTGGTCCGGGCACCGCCTTGTCGGTGCTCTCCGGCATGAGTGTGGCGGAACTGGCGCAGGCGGTAACGCTGCAGGAGGCCGGCAGACTGGTCAAGGTACCGGGCATCGGCAAGAAGACGGCCGAGCGGCTGCTATTGGAACTCAAAGGCAAACTAGGGCCTGATATCGGATTGTCAGCAAGCGTCGCCAATGCCGCCCAGGCCGACATCTTGCAGGCGCTGCTGGCGCTGGGCTACAGCGACAAGGAAGCGGCATTGGCGCTCAAGGCGCTGCCAGGTGAGGTTGGCGTCAGCGAAGGCATCAAGCTGGCGCTCAAGGCTTTGGCGAAGTAGACTGTCGCACCGATGCAATATGGTAAAAATGTACTTGTTGTAGGTCTGAACCATGAACGTTGACACTCTGAACTTCAAATCCCTGCCCTTGTCGGAGCGCATTCAGTTGGTTGCCGACATTTGGGACAGTATCGCTGCCGATACTTCGGGTAAGCCAATGTTTGTTGCTGAAGAGGTCGCTGATTTCAACCATCGTCTGGCTGCCCACCAGGCAAATCCGGCCAGCAGCGTTCCTTGGGACCAAGTGCGAGCTCAACTGTTTAGAAAGCAAAGTTGATGCTTTTGGTCTTCAGGCCGGAAGCTCAAGAGGAAATTCTTGCAGCGCAAGCCTGGTACGAGGAACGATCATCTGGCTTGGGACTTGAGTTTGCGCGCGCGCTCGACGTGGCAGTGGAAAGGATTCGTCGAACACCCACCGCATTTGCCAGCCTGGAAGCCCAATATCGTCATTTGATGCTTCGCAGATTTCCGTATTCCATCGTCTATCACATTGCCGATGCTGAGATCGTTGTCGTGTCCTGTTTTCATCATCGACGCAAACCAAGCTCTTGGTTGCGCAATGTGATCACCTAAATGACCAACCTCGCGCACCCGGTTCAGGTCTATCTACAGTCTCTGCAAAGGGAGTTGGCGCGCGGGGATGCGACCGAGCACACGCATCGCGGCGCATTGAAAAGTTTGATCGAGTCTGCTGCAGTAGGCTTGCTGGCTACTAACGAACCCAAAGCGATTCAGCGCGAAAACAAGCCGGATTACATTGTGCGCAAGGGTTCTGCAGTGATCGGCTTCGTTGAAGCCAAAGATGTCGACAAAGATCTCAAAGCCACACTCAAGACCCAGCAGCTTAAGCGCTATCTGGAGGCGTTGCCGAATCTACTTCTGACCAATTATCTCGACTTCACATGGTTCGTTGATGGCGAAAAGCGCATGGAGATCAGTTTGGGGGCATTGAACGGCCTGCACGTGACGCCTGCCAAAGGTGCGAGCGTCCGTTGGGACGAGATGATCACGTGTTTTCT
>CAZZLB010000163.1:0-6662 GCA_964654655.1 uncultured Rhodoferax sp.
AGGAAGGCCGACCTCCCCCCAGCTGTCAGCTGGAGCCGCTGCCAAGAGCGGTATGCCGCAGCCCTAAAGGCGGCACAAGAGATTGAGGAAAAAGCTAAGGAAACGGGGCGTCGGGACCTAGCTCGGGCGGAAGCCCGGATCGATGCTCTGAAAGCGGAAGCCCGGAAGGCCCTCCAGCACCTCATCGACAAGATTTGAGCCATGAGAAGCACTCAATATACGGTCCGGGATCTATTCAACGACGCCCGCATCTCACGCCACCGCACTCTCAGGGCTGCGGTGCTATCTGGAAGGCGACACGACCGCCGGACCCGCAAAGCCTGTGGTACCGGATCCCCCTGGGGAATTTTCCCCACCCCGGATCCGGTCGAATTGGCAGACATCGAACAGGAGCTAAACCGATGCTGCCACTAAAGGCCTCTAAATGCCTCTACACGCTTCTGGTGGGTGACGCCACACCAGACGACATTTCAAACGCGCCAGAATGGCAGCCAGGGCCCTTAGAATCGATTCTACGCCCCGCCCCGCACCCCCGGTTTCCGGGTACCCCCGAACCAACCCACCCGGAGCCCCCTACGAAAAGTGCCCCACCCGGATGGGCCCGGACACCCAACCAACCCACCCTGCCGTAATACCTGACCAATCTCCCGAATCAAGGGATATATCAAAAATATATATATGAAAAGTATGTATCTAAGTATGTATATGGTCTATGGTGGTCTTTTCACCCCCATTTAACGTACATAGACACATGCGTTCCCCTTTAGCGATTTCGGCGGATACCGAGCTTTCAGCGTTTTGACCTATCGCCCACGGCACCAACTACTTGACTGCCATGCTGACAATTTCGACCCCTTTTCTACCTCCCGAACCCGGGCTCCCCGAACCCTCGGACCTCCTTTCCCCGCCTCTCCGGCCCCCTCGATCCCGGTGACCCGGAACCCCCGAACGCCTACCCACCCCTCCCCCCCGCCATGTTGGAGCTTTTTCCTTTTTTCCCATATATTACCTAGCCCCTGGACACACTCTATCCTGTTCTATACCAACCACTTGAGCCCTGTTTGTTGTTCCCAAACCCTAATCTACTATTCTTCTATCCATGTTACCACGACAATCCGAGCAACTTCGCCAACAATTGTGGGCCCACGCCTGTGCTCCCCTCGATTCTGAGGTTCGTCTGCAGGCCAAGGCCATCGCCACGGAGGCCGCGGGGCTGGCTGATCGCTGTTCCGCCCTGCAGACCCTGCTGGAGAATCCCGAGGCGCTCAAGTACCCCGAGACCCGGGATCAAGTCTGTCTCCATCTCCGGGAGATCGCTTTCCATGCCCGGTCTGCTGCCGAGCTTGCCCCGTCCACCAAGCATACCCTCCGCAGGCTGGAGGATAAGGACCGAAAGGCCTGCGCTTGGTTGTGGTATCCACTCGGGCGTGGCGGCGGCGTCGCCGCAGATCTGCGTCAGTTTGTGGGCCGTTCTTTCGGGAGCCCGCCCCGGTATTTGTGGTCTGACCTTCGTTCCCGCCTGTCGTAAATATACACTCCCCAACCCCTATCTACCTACCTATGGACATCGCCGCACAACACGCACAACTTGCTCGCATTCATGACCTTTCCCGGAAGTACACCGGGCAGGACGAGGCGGACCTCTCCGCCCGGCTGGCGGAACTCAAAACGCTGGCTGCCCAGCTGGCCCATCAGTTCTCGTTCCTCGATCTGGAGGCCCCGGACGCCCTGAACCCCCGTGACTCCGAGGTCCGGGCTGAGTTCCGGAACATCATCCGGGAGATCCGGTCCCTGCAATCCCGTATTGCCGCGGTCTTGGCCCGTATTCCTCCGATCCTTCGCCAGTGGGACGAGAACGACCGGGCGGCGGCGTGGGAGTTGTGGCACGATACACTGCCCAATGGCGATGTGGTCATCCGACCTGAGCTTCGTGAGTACTGCGGTGCCGGCAAGGGGCCCGCTCCCACGTCTCTCTATTCCCCTCGTATCAAGGATGTTCTGGATCTTGAAAAATCTTTGTAGTCCCCTGTTGACAACCCAGCATTTCTCAGCTACCTTTTTCACATGGCACACAACATCGAAATCAACGAGACGACCGGAACCGCTTCAATCGCCTACGCCGGCAAGACCCCCTGGCACGGGCTCGGCACGCAACTTCCTGATGCGTTCACCGCCGAGGAGGCGCTCCGGCATGCCGGGCTGGACTTCGCGGTAGCCAAGGAGGGTTTGTACCTGTCGGGCGGCGTGGAGATCCCCGGGCGCTCGGCCATCGTGCGAACCGACACCCGGGCAGTGCTGGGGATCTGCTCTTCCGACTATTCGCCCCTGCAGAATCGGGAGGCCTTCTCCTTCTTCGACTCCGCCATTGGCGAGGGAGTCCGGTACGAGACGGCTGGCGTTCTGGGCAAGGGGGAACGCATCTGGCTCATGGCTCGGCTCCCGGGGGAGTTCCGCGTGGCGGGCGATGATACTTTCCTGCCCTATCTTCTCTTGTCCAATTCGCATGATGGTTCCGAGACGGTCCGCGCCAAGTGTACTGCCGTTCGTGTGGTTTGCCAGAATACCCTGTCCGCGGCTCTCCCGCGGCATGCGACTGGTGCCGGCGAGATCCGGGTCCGGCACTTGGGTGACGTGGCATCCAAGGTCGCGATGGCTGGGACGCTCCTTCGTACCGCTGGAATCTACTTCGACGAACTCACCACGCAGTTTCAGGCTTTCCGGAAGGTGCAGCTGTCATCCCTCGTGGCACATCAGTATTTCCTGGATACGCTTACCGAGGGGCGGACCTCTGATGACACCTCTGAACTGCACCCGATCACCCGCCGCCGGGTGGAGGCCGTCGAGCACCTGTACGATACTGGCCTTGGGACTGACCTCCCGGGCGTCCGCGGGTCGCTCTGGGGCGCGTACAATGCCGTGACCGAGTGGGTGGACCACACTCGCACCTCCCAGCGGAAGGATCTGCGCTACTTGGTCGGAGGTGCCGGAGAGATCATCAAGGAGAAGGCGTTTGCTACCGCCCTCCAGTACGCCACCGCGAACAACTGAACCGGAAACTTTCAACAACCCACCAACCAGCCAGCACAATAATGAAAACGATTGAACTCGATATCGACGGCGTTGCCTACGTTTTGGATGCGGACCTTGCCCGGCAGGAGGGCAGTTTGAAGCCCCGGCCCCTGTTTCGTCGGCGCGGTCAGTACTTCAAAGACACTACCAACGGGGCGGTCTACATGCTGGCCTGCTGCGGGTGGGACTCCCGCGATGGCCCGAATGCGTACTCCGTGGGCCTGATCCACCTTGGTCACGGAACGCATTACAGTGCGCCCGTCACGGTGTG
The DNA here is from genome assembly GCA_964654655.1 of uncultured Rhodoferax sp. Classification (GTDB taxonomy): domain Bacteria; phylum Pseudomonadota; class Gammaproteobacteria; order Burkholderiales; family Burkholderiaceae_C; genus Rhodoferax. Next base: position 3,341 of record CAZZLB010000163.1, read on the forward strand.
TGACCCGGACAAGATCACGGAGGACGAATGGAGGAAGTACATCACGGCGGGTGACTACAAGGATTTCGTTCCGGTCAAGGTCTAGTTCTCCGTGGAGGCCTGATATGAGCGACCTCGCATTCGGGCTTCTCGTGTTCTCCGCAGCTGCCCTGATCGGGCTGTTGCTCAACCGCGTGCGGTCCGTGAGTACTCCCTGCTCCGCTACGCTCCGCAGTTCGCCTACGGCGAAGCCGGCGGGCGTAGCTATTGGCCACTCCGCCAAGGCCCAGACTACCCCAATGCTCCGGCCCAGCCTACGCCAGAAGGGACTCGCTACTGCCGTGCCCGCATCGCTATCGCGCTGAGTTCCTATGACGCGGCTACTCAACACCACGATCCTGGCCCTGTACCTGCTCGCGCTCTCCCTCGCGGGGGTACAGTGCTGGGTCTTTTCTCCCATCGCTGCCGCCGCACTGGAATGCGGGATGTTCTCCGACCTCGACCTCAAACTCGACTTCCTGTTCTGGCCGGAGTTCCAGCGTTCTGTGGCCCACCTGACGTTCGCGGCGATCTGGTCACTTGGTTCCCTGCTGGTTGTGAAATACGCGTTGGACTTTTCCCGGAGATAGACTTATGAAGGCCCGTTTGAGTAAGATCCAGCATGATGCCGCCCCTAGGAAGTTGTGGTGCGGTCCGGCTTGCCTGTCCTCCGTATCCGGGAGACCCACGAGCCACATCTATCACCTAATCAACCTGCATATCGAACGGAGCCGGGTATGTCACATGAGCCTTGCGGAGATGCAGACCATCGGCATGCATTTGGGTCTCCGGTTGACCCCGCTCCAGAGCTTCCGGTATCCCAATTGGCACACCGTTCTTCACTTCATGCGCAGCCCCCGACCTCCGGAACACACCTATCTGGTGGGCACCCCGGACCATTGGTTCCTCGCTGACCGGAATCTGTGCCAGGACAATCATAACCTGTTCCCGGTTCCCTACAACAAGTTCCACATGAAGAAGAGCTATGTGGAGGAAGTGGTGCTGGTGGAGGATCTGGGATACAGGATGGAACTGAAGGTAAGGCCCTCCCGCTATGAGATGTCTCGATACAATAGACACGAAGCGCCCCGATCCCAATGACCCTTGGGATATGGTAGTCGAGGCGCTAATCGTTCTTCTGGCCTGCGCCATCGTCTACATCACATTGAGGAGGTTTTATGGGCAGTGAAAAATTCGACACCACTATTTCCAGCGAGTTGAAAACGATCCGGAAGTTGTTGGACCATTGTCCTTCCGGGAGCATCGTGCCTCCGGATCTTATCGGGTGGCAAACCCTGGCCGGAACCCGAGTTTGTGTAGTCTGTGCCGGGCGTCTTGTGATGCGCGGGACTACGCAACCGCTGAGAGGGGCGAAGGCGGTCTATTCCGGCGACAAGGACGCCCGCCAGTTCAAGTGCCACGCCTGCGACCCCAATTCCCTCCCTGACCTCTGACGCAATCAGTATGAAAAGCAACACTCAATATGAAGGGTTGGTGGACACCGGCATGGCGGCGTATTACAAATCCCGTCTCGCCCGGGTGATCAACTGCACCGAGACCATTATCCTCGCGCTTACGCCCGAGCAGAAGTTGCAGCTGCTTGAGCCGATCCAGCGGTTTATCGAAATCTGCACGGCACCCGATTTCACCTACGATAACGATAATTCCAGCCAATCCGAGTAGTTATGGCACTCAAAGTCTACCCAACCGAGGCGCTGTTGGATAAGGGCATGTCCGAACCGCAGCCGCCCGACTCCCGCCTGAGGCAAGTATTCTGCCGGCTCCGCACCCAAATCCGCGCTGCAGCTGCCCGCGGCGAGGACCCCACGTTATCCCAGCGTACCACGCTGATGGTAATCCGCGCCCGCATAGCTCGTGACCGTCTTCGCGAGCGTGGAGATTGGGCGGACCTTTGCATCAAGAAGCATTTTCCCCTGGACACGGGCGGGGTGTTTTGGATATAACCCTTCTAACGAAGTACACAACTCCCACATGAGCGCACATTCCTACAATAACCTAACCACCCCCATGCAACGCCCCTTCGACCTCCAGAAAGCTATCGCCGGCCACGCCTTGGTCACCCGAGATGGGCGCAAGGCAAAGTTCATCGCCTACCTGCCCTCCGCCCCAGCACACAGCAGGCTTCTCGTTTCCATCCTCGGCTGCGCGGATCCGGTGCTCCTGTACTATGAGACCGGTCTTATCGGCGGTGCTGGAAATGCGGGCAAAAGCGGTGCCGATCTCCTACTTGTCACTGATTTCGAATACTCCAAACAGTCAACTGCGGAGCCCGCACTTCCGAAGCCGGAGCCGGAGGTTTCATCACTTTGTAACCGAGTGTACGACTTGGAAATTCAAGTAGAGAATCTGGAAGCGGACCTACGTAACACCGAAGTACACGCAGTCGCGCAACAAGTGAAGCGGTACGAGGCGCAAAGCTGCGCGGACTCCTTGCGGACGGAGTTGACAAGAGTTTACGCCGATCTAGCCACCGTGCGTGGGGAGCTTAAGAAGGTAGCCGCGGAACGGGATGACGCCGTAAATCGAAACAAGTTTCTGGCGGAGCGTTGTGAAGTCCTGCACGACGCGGGTACCCGGTGGAGGGTCAACGCAACCAACCTGTACAACGCCATCCGCGGGGATTATCAGAACCTCCCCTCCGCGTTCGCGGAATATGAACGCTTGACAAACCAAGGCAAGTAGTCTATCACTCTGCACGTCAATGAACACCAAACACGAAGTTTTCTCGCTACTGGTGGCCGGGTCCGCGGTCTGCTGCTGCGCTGCAGCCATCTTGGTAATCAAGAATCCCCCGGAACGACAACTGGAGGTCCGTGTACTCCGGGTTACTAACACAGTGTACGTACCTGCTCCGCCTGCGGCTACGCAGTACACTCCTGCTCCGCAGTATGTTCCCGTGCCGATGCCGATGTATCCGCCCACCATCCCGACATTTCCTCTACCAACCAACATGATCTACGGGATGCCGCTGTACCTCGGTAAGACCAACATCGTCGGAGCAATCAGCGGGCCGAGCATGCTCTACACGAACGGCACCGCGGTCACGAACATCATGATCTACACGAACAACACCATGACCGTTCTGCCCAACACGTTCGCTCCTCCGGGTTACCTGAGGGTCATGACTGAGAACCTGCTGTGGACCAACATTTACGTAGGAAAGGGAAACTGATTATGACATTCGGACAGGCGATCGAACTGATGAAGGCCGGGAAGTACGTCACCCGGCGAGGATGGAACGGACGCGGCATGTACCTTTGGCTCATGCCCGCGGCCACGGTGA
>CAZZLB010000164.1:0-6661 GCA_964654655.1 uncultured Rhodoferax sp.
CATCACCCGTGCCCAGCCCATCATGCTGACCGGGCTGGCCGCCATGCTCGGCGCCTTCTTCATCCTGGATGACCCGATCTTCAACGGTCTGGCGATCTCGCTGATCTTTGGCATCTTTGTCTCGACCATCCTGACCCTGGTCGTGATCCCGACGCTCTACTACATGGCCTACCGCAAGAAGCTGGAGCCTGCGGTCGCACCATGAACCGAACCACCACTTTCGTCATCACGAGCGCAGCGCGGCGATCCATGAATTCGGACTGCATGGATTGCCACGTCGCTTTCGCTCCTCGCAATGACGCGTCTCCTTTTCCAACCCTTCTCCCAACCTGTTCATTTCTTAAAGGAAAATTACCATGACAACCTGGCAAGCCGTACGCGTCGTCGCAGGCACTTTCATTCTTCTGTCGCTGGCCCTGGGCATTCCCGGCAGCCCGATCTTCATGAGCCAATGGTGGCTCGCCTTCACCGCCTTTGTCGGCGTGAACCTGCTGCAAAGCGGAATTACCAAATGGTGTCTGATGGAAACCATCATGAGCAAGCTCGGCCTGCGCTCAGGCGCCTGAAAGAGGAGCATCCATGCAACTGGTCTGTCCTCATTGCGGCGTCAGGAACCGCGTGCCACCTGACAAGCTGAACCACGAGCTGGCCTGCGGCCGCTGTGGCAAGGACCTGATGGCCGCCGCTCCTGTCGCGCTGAGTGATCAGGCCTTGCCGGCTTTTCTGGCTGGCACGGAACTGCCGGTGGTCGTGGACTTCTGGGCCGACTGGTGTGGCCCTTGCAAGATGATGGCACCACAGTTCGTTGGCGCTGCACGCCAGATGCCGAGAGTACGTTTCGTCAAGGTCGACACCGAAGCCTCGCCCGAGGCGAGTGCGCGCTACGCCATCCGGAGCATTCCGACCCTGATTCTGTTTGAACACGGACAGGAAACAGCACGCCTCTCGGGAGCCGTCTCGGCCGTAGAACTTCAACGATGGATTGAGTCCAACTTGAAAGGGGTCACATCGTGATCGCAACACTCAGACTCGTCGCTGCAGCAGCGATGCTGCTCAGCACCTTATCGGCCCGGAGCATGGATCTGATGGAAACCTGGCAGGCAACGCGCCAGCACGACCCGCAGTCCGCCGTGTCGCAGGCCACGCGCCAGGCCGGGGAGACCCGCCGCACGCAAGCTGCCTCGCTATGGCGCCCGGCGGTCATGCTCAGCGCCAGTGCAGGACGCATGACGGGGGAGACAGAAATGACGGGTGCACATTTTTCCGCACCCGGACTGGGTCAATCCGACGGTGTCGGCTTCGCCACCTCAGCAAACAACGGCACCTCAACGCGCTGGACACTCAGTGCGCGCCAGCCTTTGTTCAATCTGGAACGCAAAGCCCAAAGCCGGCAACTGGAAATAGCCGCCGATGTGGCGGAACTGGAGTGGCACTCCGCCCAGCAAGACCTGATGCTGCAAACAACACAGCGCTACTTTGATGTGCTGCTGGTGAGTAACAAGCTGGACTTGCTGCGCCAGCAACAAAAGGCGGTCGAGCTGGCGCTGACCGAGGCTAAAGATCGTTTTGCTCTGGGCGACAAACCCGTCACCGACACCCACGAAGCCTCTGCCCGAGCCCACGCATTGCGCGCCCAGGTGCTGGCAACACAGGATGAACTCTCATTAGTGCAGTCTGCCTTGACCGATGCGACCGGTGTTGCCAACCCGACACTGCAGAGCCTTGCCAACAACGCGAATGTGCTCCCGACCCATCTGCAGTCGCTGACGCACTGGCTGGCGGAAGTGTCCGAAAAGAATCCACAACTGCGCATGCAAAACGCCGCATTACAGGCAGCGCAGCAGGAAGTCAGCAAATACAGCAAGGCAGCCGCGACCACACTGGATCTGGTGGCACAGGCCGGGCGTGATCAACTCAGCGGCAGTGGCAACTTTGGCTCGGCCAGCAATACGGCGAGCCAGCAGATGGTCGGCCTGCAACTGAACCTGCCTCTGTACACCGGTGGTTACCGCAATGCCAAACAGGACGAGGCGCTGCGTCTGCAGGACAAGGCCTCCGCCGAGCTGGAGCGGGCAAAACAGCAAATCAGCCAGCAAACGCGTGCCGCCTGGCTGGCACTGCAAACCGGCAGCGCGCGTCTGTTGGCATTGGCAGAGTCTCACAAGGCCAGTGCGGCCAGACTCGATGCCACGCGGCTCGGACGCCAGGTAGGCGACCGCACCACGCTCGACCTGTTGCAGGCCGAGACTGACGCCAGCAGCGCCACGATGGCGCTGTTGCAGGCACGAGTCGAGTTGTTGATCAACCAGTTGCGTCTGCAGGCGCTGGCCGGACAACTCAACGAGCCCGCGCTGCAATCGGTCAACGCGCTGTTGCAGCGCTAGACAGATCAGCGATTCCAACCCCGGACCATACCAAAAAGGAGACAACCATGGCCCACATCATCATCCTCGGCGCCGGCATCGGCGGCATGCCGACGGCCTATGAACTTCGCGAAAAACTCGGACCCTCGCATCGCATCACCGTGGTGAATGCCATCGACTACTTCCAGTTTGTACCGTCGAACCCATGGCTCGCCGTGGGCTGGCGGGAGAGGGAGACCATCACCTTCCCCATCAAACCCTACCTGGAGAAGAAGAACATTGACTTTGTCGCACAACGCGTAATGAAGATTGACGCCAATGGCAATGCACTCGAACTTCAGGACGGTAGTCGCCTGTCCTACGACTACCTGGTGATCACGACCGGACCCAAGTTGTCGTTCGAGGAAGTCCCCGGCAGCGGTCCCGAAGCGCATACACACTCCATCTGCACCGTGAATCACGCCGAGAAAGCCTGGGGTGATTATCAGACACTGCTCGAAAATCCCGGACCCGTCGTTATCGGTGCCATGCCGGGTGCATCGTGTTTTGGTCCGGCTTATGAATTCACTTTCATCGTCAACACCGACCTGAAGCGCCGCAAGAAGCGCAACAAGGTCCCCATGACCTTCGTCACCAGCGAACCCTACATCGGCCACATGGGTCTGGGCGGCGTCGGCGACTCCAAGTCCATGCTGGAAAGCGAGTTTCGCAACAACGACGTGAAGTGGATCACCAATGCCAAAGTAACGCGTGTTGAAGAAGGCAAGATGTTTGTCACCGAGCTCGATGACAACGGCCAGGTAAAAAAGGAACACGAGCTCCCCTTCAAATTCAGCATGATGCTGCCGGCCTTCAAGGGTGTGGATGCGGTAGCGGCGGTTGAAGGGCTCTGCAACCCGCGTGGCTTTGTTCTGATCGACGAGTACCAGCGCAGCAAGAAGTACCGCAACATCTTCGCAGCCGGCGTCTGCGTTGCGATCCCACCAGTCGAAGTCACACCCGTGCCCACCGGTGCGCCCAAGACCGGTTACATGATCGAAACCATGGTCACTGCCATCGTGCACAACATCGAAGCAGATCTGACCGGAAAGCCCGCCGACTCCAAGGGCACCTGGAATGCCATCTGCCTGGCCGACATGGGCAATACTGGTGCCGCGTTTGTGGCCCTGCCCCAGATACCCCCACGCAATGTGAACTGGTTCAGGAAAGGCAAGTGGGTGCACCTGGCCAAGATCGCGTACGAGAAATATTTCATGTACAAGATGAAGAACGGCACCTCCGAGCCCATCTACGAAAAGTACATCATGAAGATGCTGGGCATCATGCGGCTGGACAAGAAATAAGACAACCGGACAATCCCATGAGTGAAAAATCCATCACCGTTGAACTGACGCAACAACAGGACTACCGCTTCGACATCAACTTTGGTGCAGGGATTCCTGTGCTCACGGGGGACGAGCCGGCGCCACTGGGCACCGGTCAAGGTCCCTCCCCGGTTCAACTGCTATGCGCTGCCGTTGGCAACTGCCTCAGTGACTCGCTGCTCTTTGCCCTGCGCAAGTTCAAGCAGGCGCCCGAGCCGATTCGCTGCAGCGTAGAGGCCAGTGTCGGACGCAATGCCGATGCCCGCATGCGCGTGCTGGAAATGTCGGCCACGCTCACCCTGGGTGTTCAAGCAGCTCAGTTGGAGCATCTGGACCGGGTTCTGTCCCAATTTGAAGCATTCTGCACCGTGACCCAGAGTGTGGGCCAGGGCATTCCGATTGCCGTGCAGGTGTTTGACGCAGCTGGCGTCCGCTTGAAATAATCGTCCCTTGACTCTCAACCTCGGCCCATTGGCTTTTCAGACAGGCCATCTGCTGTTGCTGATGGCGATGCTGGTCGCAGCCGTGGTGGGTCATATGGTCGGCAGACCTCAAAGACTTGGCATCGGCAATGTGCTGATCGACATGCTGCTGATGGCGATGCTGGCAGCGCGCATCGTCTTTGTCGCCATGTGGTTTGACCAATACCGGGATGCACCTTGGTCGGTCTTCGATATTCGTGATGGCGGCTTCAATTCATGGGCGGGCCTTGCCGCTGCGACTGCGGTGGCCGTCTGGCACGCTGCAAAGCACCCCGGACTGCGCAAGCCCTTGGGTCTGGGCCTGCTCGCCGGCACGCTGGCCTGGGCCATGTCCGGTGCACCCGGCATGATGGGTATGGACGCCCAAATGGCTTTGCCGGCAGTTGAGTTGAAGACACTCACTGGCGACACCACAAATTTGGCCGCGCAGTCCGATGGGAAGCCAATGGTGGTGAATCTCTGGGCAACCTGGTGCCCGCCGTGCCGTCGCGAAATGCCGGTGTTGGCAGAGGCGCAGCAGCGCGAAACCGGAGTGACTTTTGTCTTCGTCAGCCAGGGTGACGACGCAGCCAAAGTTCAGCGCTACCTGAGCAGTTCGCAACTGAAACTTGAAAACGTCCTGCTCGATGCCGGCAGCGGACTGGGCCGGGCCATCGGCTCATCAGCCTTGCCGACCTCCCTGTTTTATGACGCAAACGGTCACCTCGTGAACAGCCACGTGGGAGCGCTATCGACCGCCACGCTGGCCGACAAGCTGGTGGCGCCCCACCTGCGGACAAGCAAATGAGCTGCACACCATGAACTCTTGCGTAGGCCGTTGGCACGCGCGACAGCCCATCGCCTTCTTGATCATCTCGGCAGTGGTCTGGTTTGCTCTGTACCAGACGCTGGATCCGGCAGCCGAGGCAGTGGTGGCAGCCCTGCCGGTGGACCGGGCCAGCCACCTCGGTGGCGCGCTGCAGTTCTTCTTCTACGACACGCCCAAGGTGATGATGCTGCTGACGGGCGTGGTGTTCGTCATGGGCATGATCAACAGCTACTTCACACCCGAGCGCACCAGAGCGCTCCTGGCGGGTCGCACCGAGGGTTTCGCCAACGTCATGGCAGCGAGCCTGGGCATCGTCACGCCGTTTTGCTCCTGCTCTGCAGTGCCGCTCTTTATCGGCTTTGTGCAGGCTGGCGTACCGCTGGGTGTGACCTTCTCGTTCCTGATTTCGGCACCTATGGTCAACGAGGTGGCGCTGACGCTGTTGTTCGGCATGTTTGGCTGGAAGGTGGCCTTGCTCTACATGGGTCTGGGTCTGTCGGTGGCCATCGTCGCCGGCTGGGTCATTGGGCGCCTGAAGATGGAGGCCTATCTGGAAGACTGGGTGCGTGACATGCCCCGAACAACTGCGCAGTTTGAAGAGACTGGCATGACGCTGGCAGACCGCATTCAAGGTGGCTTTGCGTCGGTGCGCGAGATCGTGGGCAAGGTCTGGCCCTACATTCTGGTTGGCATTGCCGTCGGCGCTGGCATTCACAGCTACGTACCCGAAGATTACATGGCAAGTTTCATGGGCCGGGAGGCCTGGTGGTCGGTACCGCTGGCGGTGGTGATAGGCGTGCCACTTTATTCCAACGCGGCCGGCGTCATCCCCATCGTGCAGGCGCTACTGGCAAAGGGTGCGGCACTGGGCACCGTGCTGGCCTTCATGATGAGTGTGATTGCCCTGTCCCTGCCCGAAATGATCATTCTGCGCAAGGTGCTGAAAATTCGGCTGATCGCTACGTTCGTCGGTGTCGTCGCCACAGGCATCCTGCTGGTTGGCTATGTGTTCAACGCCGTGCTCTGATCAGAGTTTCATTTCTTTAACTTCAACTCAAAGGGAACCTCATGGACATCAAAGTACTCGGCACCGGTTGCGCCAACTGCAAGAACACCATTGCTCTCATCGATCAGGTGGCCAAGGTCAAGGGCGTTGCGGTCAAGCTCGAAAAGGTCGAAGAACTGCGCGACATCATGGGCTACGGCGTCATGAGTACACCCGGTGTGGTGATCAACGGCAAGGTGGTGCATGCCGGAGGCATTCCGAGCCGCGAGAAGATTGAGCAATGGTTGGTAGCTAACTGATCTGCGCAAGGGCTCTGCGGATTTCAGTCGCATCGTCAGGCCGAACCAGGCGAGCGATTTCCCTGCCGTGGTCAAGAAACACCAAGGTCGGCCAAAGCTTCACTTTGAAGGAACGCCCCAGAGGCCTGCCACTGCCATCAGCAATTTTGATATGGCGCAGGTGCGGGTGATCGGCAAGCGCTGCGGCCAATGGCGCTTGGGCCGCGCGACAGTATCCACACGAGGGACTGCCAAACTCGAGCACGGCAGGCCCTTCGAGCATGTCAATTTCGGCGCGCGCCGGTTCGATCGCTGCGTAGACTTCGTTCATTGAATAATTAATGGATGGAGCCGTCGATC
>CAZZLB010000165.1:0-6659 GCA_964654655.1 uncultured Rhodoferax sp.
TTTAAATTTGCTTTATTCATAACCTTTATTTTTTAATTTATACTTAAATATACGAATAATTTTTTTAACAAAATATAGGAATTTTATTTTAATTTTCTTTGTCCTTAACTACACAATTATTTCTTAAAAGTGATATTAATGCATCTGCTGCTTCATGTAGATCCATTCCACTATTACAGTAGAAATTTAAGATATCCTCTACTGTATCACATTCTCTTATTTCATTAACCATTCCTAGAATATACATAGATGCTTCATCTTTATCATGAATGTTCTCTAACCATTCTGTTTCTTGTTTGATAATGAGTGATTTGATTTGTTCTAGGGGTCGGAGTCATAGCCACGGTGCGTAGCCAGATCGAAGGCCACCGACACGCCCTGCCCGCCTGCGGCCAGCGCCTTGCGGTAGAAGGTGTTTGACTCTTCGGCGGTGGAGAAACCGGCGTACTGGCGGATGGTCCAGGGGCGCACGGCGTACATGGTTGCTTGCGGGCCACGCAGGTAGGGCTCGAAGCCGGGCAAGGTGTTGGCGTAAGGCAGGTCCTGGGTATCGGCCGCCGTGTACAGTGGCTTGACCGTGATGCCATCGGGCGTGCGCCAGTTGAGGGCGTCCAGATTGCCGCCAGCTGCAGACTTGGCAGCCGCTTTGTTCCATGCCTCAATGCTGGCAAGCTGAAATTCAGTGTTCTTTGATGTCATGGTGGTTCAGACCCCGGTGCAGGCTGCTGAGAAGGACCTTAGTTTACGTTATTTATAATTATTGATTCAAAATATTGATTCAAGCTTACAATCCCGATCATGACAGCGCCTTCGCTCTCACCTCGCGCCCTTTATGAAGAAGTCGCTGAACTATTGCGTCAGCGCATCTTCAAGCGCGAACTCGCACCCGGCAGTTGGATCGACGAGCTGAAGATTGCCGAGGCCTATGGTATCAGCCGAACGCCGCTGCGGGAAGCACTCAAGGTGCTGGCAGCAGAAGGTCTTGTCACCATGAAAGTACGCCGCGGTGCCTATGTGACAGAGGTCTCGGAGCGCGATCTGACCGAGGTCTACCACCTGCTCGGCCTGCTGGAATCCGATGCTGCCGGTGTCGTTGCCAGCAATGCCAGTGACGCGCAAATCGAGACCCTGAAATTGCTGCATCAGGAGCTGGAAGAGGCAGCCCGGCCAGCAGCACAGGACAGGGCACGCTTTTTTGAAGTCAACGAGCGCTTTCACATGCTGTTGCTCGAAATTGCAAATAACCGCTGGCGCGATCAAATGGTCGCCGATCTGCGCAAGGTCATGAAGCTCCATCGTCACAACTCGCTGCTGAAATCCGGGCGGATCGAAGAATCACTGAAAGAACACAGGGCATTGATCGCCGCCCTCTGCGAGCGAAATGCTGCCCTTTCGGTGCAGCGTATGCAGGAACACTTCAAGAACGGCCTGGAAGCGGCCAATTAAGGCGGCTCAGAAAGCGTAGTACGGGCCGGTACCAAGGCTCGAAGTCTGGCCCTCGATCCCCAGCAGCACGCGCCGCCCGTAAAAGAAGGGCAAGCCCCAATCGAAACTGCTGGCATCACCCATGGGGCCAGCCAGGTACGGAAAGACCGCCTTGCTGGCATCACCGAACATGGTCGAGGCGTCATCCACCGAGAATAAAACGGAAGAGCGTGCACCGTTGGCACCGACGAGCGTTGCCAACACGGGTGTGAGCGCCGCTGGACAATAGAAGCCCAGACTGGTGTCGCGGCAGATGGGAAGCGAACGCGAATCAAAAAAATATCCGTTGGAACCAGTATCCAGAAAGCTGTTGGCCATGCTTTGCCCACCCAGCAAAGTGGTGAAATAACCTGTGGCACCGGTGGTCAGCGCCAGCACGGTGCCAGGCGAATTGTTGGCCCGTGTGCCGATGCCAAAAATGAGCGAGCCAGTCAAGCCGGAAGCACGGCTCGAAGCAGGTGAGGGCAAGTCAATCTGGAAACCGTTATTGTCGGTTGCAAACAGGGGTACCGGGTTCTTTAGCTGCTGCGCCAGACTGGCCTTCGCGCCCACGACGGTCGCACAACCGGCATTGCTGCAGGTGTAATAGGAGCCATTGTGGGTGATGGCGGCGCAGTCGGCACCACAGTCTTCCTTGAACAGGCTCAAACCCAGAATGCCATTGGCACCCAGATCGGCTGCTGTGCTCATGGCTGTGCCACCAATCGAACAAGCAGCAGGCGCGTTGCCCAAAGTTGGGTCGGCAATCAACTGAATTGGAACATTGGAAGCGGTCTTGCCCCCCAACACCATATCGGCCAACACCAGCGGTCCCCAGGCGAAGGTGTTGTCAACAAACTGGACGCAGTTGAGCAGCGGCAAACCCGTGCTACCCGTCACCCGGCTCAAATTCAGGCCAGGCTTTACCGCCGAGGAAAGCAACCTCAGTCCGATGGAACCGGTGTCAACCAGTACGTGGTCAATGGTCTGACATTCGCTGCTGGCTGGGCGGCAGACGGTGACGTCCGTATACAGGCGATTGACGTTGTAGCCAGCGTCTGCTGGCCCCCGGTCAACCGTAATGGGAACCACGTTGCTCTGTGCCAGCACCACCGGCGCGGTGTTCGCGCCAGAGCCACCGCCACCACAGGCGCTCAGAAATATGCCGAGCAAGGCCGCTGCCACGCCCAGCGAAAACCTCTTACTGCAGCACATCATTGATATTCACCCCGGGCGGAACCAGCTCTGGCGCATAGGCGTAGCCGGCAAAGCTGCGCATCCGTCCGGTCGATCTGACAACCAGCTTCGTGCTGATCACACTCACCGGTGAGCCACGCTTGCCCAGCACACGCGCGTGGTCGGTTTCCAGTTTGTATGCATTGAAATACGCACCCAGAAACAGGCTCAGATCAGGTAACACAGGCCCACGCCATCTCACAGCAAACACTTGACCCGCCAGTGTTGCATATTCCTGAACCAGCGTGCCATTCTCAAGTTGCTGGGGATGCGATGTGTAGGGGCCGGAGCGGGCCGCAGCAAGCGCTGCAAGAGCCCTGGGCGCGGACGCAGAAACTGGCCCAGAAGATGGAAGTACAGCAGTCGGTGCTTGTCCAAGCGCGGCCATCACCTGCGGTGCACTCAGCACCAGCGCCAAACCGGGCAAGAGCCTCTTTATGTGCTGTACAAAGATCCGTTGTTTCAAAGCAAAATCCAAATCGTCCGCATGGTCTGCCCGGAGGGGATCGAACCCCCGACCCACAGCTTAGAAGGCTGTTGCTCTATCCAACTGAGCTACGGGCAGAGATCGCGAGGAAAAGACTTGGTCGGGGCGAAAGGATTCGAACCTTCGACCCTCTGGTCCCAAACCAGATGCGCTACCAGGCTGCGCTACGCCCCGACATGCCGGTATTGTAGCGGCTGACACCGTCGTTCCCTCTGAAGAACAGCATTCTAGGGTTTGGAATGACCGCCCGCTGCACCGATGCATGGATTACATTGTGCGCATGTTGCACACCATCCCTCCCTTGGTCTGGCTCGAGCGAGGTCGGGACTTTCCACCCGTCATTCAGAGTTGGGGCGCCGATTCGCCGGCGCCGGGTTTGTTGGCCGCTGGCGCTGATCTTGAGGTTGACACGCTGCGACGCGCCTACAGTCTGGGCATCTTTCCCTGGTTCAGCCAAGGTCAACCGATTCTGTGGTGGAGTCCGGACCCCAGAATGGTGCTGCAGGTTGATGCTTTCCGCCTGCATCCTTCCTTCAGGAAGATCTTGCGAAAATTTGCACGCAATCAGGACTGCGAAATCCGGTTCGACTCCTCTTTTGAGGAAGTCATCACCTGCTGCGCCACCAGCCCGCGTGCCGGGCAAGCCGGCACCTGGATCGTGCCCGAGATGATGGTCGCCTACGCTGCGTTGCATCGTGCCGGCTATGCACATAGCGTGGAAACATGGATCGACAACCGTCTCGTCGGTGGACTTTACTGCGTTGCACTGGGTAAGGCGGTGTTTGGTGAATCCATGTTCAGCAGGGCCAGCGACGCCTCCAAGATTGCGTTGGCGGCACTGGTCAGTTTTTGTCGCCACCACGGTGTCAAGCAGATTGATTGCCAGCAAAACACACCTCATCTGGCCTCCCTGGGTGCCCGTGAAGTAGCGCGTGCGGCGTTTATTGAGCAGTTCACCGCAGCGATGACCTGCAGTCCACTCCGCTGGAATTTTGAGACCCTATACTGGAACGAGTTGCTACATCCGGATTCGCCAGCACCGTGACCGATCTCAATGACCTCCCGCTGCAAGCGCTGCAGTTTTACAGCACAGCGCCCTACTCCTGCAGCTACATGCCGGACAGACTCGCACGCTCCCAGGTGGCTACACCCAGCCATCTGATCAATTCCAGTACCTACTCGGAACTGGTGAGCTCAGGGTTCAGACGCAGCGGCATGTTCACTTACCGCCCGTACTGCGATGACTGCCGCAGTTGCGTACCCATCCGGGTCCTTGTCAATGCATTTCAAGCTGACCGCAGTCAGCGCCGGGCCCGCGTCGCCCATGGCGGGCTGCAGGCACGGGTCATGAAGCTCTGTTTTCTGCAAGAGCACTATGAGTTGTACCTGCGTTACCAGAGCGCGCGCCATGCCGGTGGCGGTATGGATCAGGACAGCGTCAACCAGTACACGCAGTTCCTGCTGCAAAGCCGTGTCAACTCGCGTCTGGTGGAGTTTCGGGAGAAGCTTGCCGATGGCGGCACTGGCGCTTTGAAAATGGTCGCGATACTCGATCTGCTGGATGACGGGATTTCTTGCGTCTACACCTTTTTTGAACCTGAGCCAAACAGCAGTTTTGGCACTTACGGCGTCCTTTGGCAAATGGCACAGGCAAAGACCCTGCAACTGCCTTATCTCTATCTCGGTTACTGGGTCGCCAATAGTCGCAAGATGAATTACAAGGCCCGATTTCGCCCTGCAGAGTTTCTGGTGGACGGCCAGTGGACCCTCGATGCCCCAGTGTGATCCGCACAAACCCGAAGCGGGATTTCCACAAGATAAAATCGAAGCTCAGCAGATCAGGAGCACCCATGAGAAAAGAAGATTCAGGCGCTGGTGGCACGCCCACGGTTCAGGTCATTGAACGCATGTTCACTTTGATGGATGTGCTGGCGTCGCGCGAAGAAGCCATTTCGCTCAAGGAAATCAGCGAAAAATCGGGCCTGCATCTGTCAACGACGCACCGCTTGTTGAACGACCTGGCTACCGGGCGCTTTGTTGAACATCCCCAGCCCGGCAGCTATCGGCTTGGCATGCGCCTGCTGGAGTTGGGCAATCTGGTCAAGAGCCGGCTCAACGTGCGCGACGCTGCGCTGACTCCGATGCGCGAACTGCACAAGTTGATTCAGCAACCGGTCAATCTCAGCATGCGTCAGGGCGACGAGATTGTCTACATAGAGCGCACTTACAGTGAACGATCCGGCATGCAGGTGGTCCGTGCCATTGGAGGTCGCGCGCCACTGCATCTGACCTCCGTCGGCAAACTGTTTCTGGCTGCCGACGACCCGCAGCGTGTTCGCGCCTACGCTACCCGAACCGGCTTGAGCGGGCACACCAAGAACAGTCTGACGCAATTGCCAGCGCTGGAGCGCGAACTGTCCCGTGTACGCCAGCACGGCAACGCCCATGACAACGAAGAGTTGGAACTCGGCGTGCGTTGCATGGCCGCCGGCATCTACGACGACCAGGGCGTTCTGGTGGCAGGCCTGTCCATCTCTGCGCCGGCTGGTCGACTCGAAGAAGCCTGGCTAGGCAAACTGCAAGCCACAGCGAGTGAGATTTCGGCGACCCTTGGTTACAAGGCTGACAGCGCGCGCTGAGTCTAGCCTTTGGCTTTGTTGGCAACCGGCGGGTTCAACGCGGTTGCAGCCACAGACGCCGTGTTTGGTTGCACGGAGGGTGTGGATTCAACCCAGCGCCGGACCCGCTCTGCGTCACCGATACGACTGAGCTTGCCAGCCGAGTCGAGAAAAACCATGATCAGCTTGCGTCCGGCCACTTTGGCCTGCATCACCAGACATTGGCCTGCCTCGGAAATATAGCCTGTCTTCTGTACGCCAATGTCCCAGGAAGGGTTCTTGACCAGGCGATTCGTATTTCTGTATTGCAGTGTTCTGTTGCCGACTGCAACCTGGTGCTCTGGCGACGTGGACAACTCGCGCAGGGTCGGGTCACCATAAGCCACATTGACCAGTTTGACCAGATCACGCGCACTCGACTGATTCTTGCTGGAGAGCCCGGTTGGCTCCTCATAGTTCGTATCGTTCATGCCAATCAGCCGGGCCTTGGCATTCATCAGACCGACAAAGACCGGCAAGCCGCCGGGATAACTGCGCCCCAGCGCGTGCGCAGCCCGGTTCTCACTTGACATCAAAGCCAGATGCAGCAGTTCACCCCTGGTCAGAACGGTGCCCACCTTCAGACGCGATGTGCTGCCCTTTTCGGTATCCACATCAGACTGCGAAATGGTGATGGACTCGTCCATCGGTAGCCTTGCTTCACTCACCACCAAACCGGTCATCAATTTCGTGAGCGAGGCAATCGGCAACACGGCCTTGTCGTTCTTGCTGAACAGGACTTCGTTGGTGTCCTGATCTATCACCAGAGCCACGCTGGACTTCAAGGCCAGTGTGTCATGCGACTGATGCAAGCC
>CAZZLB010000166.1:0-6615 GCA_964654655.1 uncultured Rhodoferax sp.
CCCGATCGTCCCATGAGTATATTGTGATGTATTTCAAGAAAATCCCCCCATCATCGAAGCACTCGACGCGCTCGAAGCGAAGCCGACGGTGTGCGGGCGCCACCGCGCCCACCAGCGCCGCGACTACCTGCGCCGCGACTGTCGCGACCTGTCCCGGCGCCACCGGGATCAGTGCGGCTAGCTGCGCGGGCGTGATGATCGGCTGACCGATCGCGACGGTTCGCACGATCGCCGCGATCGCGGCGGTCAGATATGCGCCGCCGTCGCGCGCATGCCACCGACCCGTGCCGAGAGTCCCTAATACGCGGATCGTTTTGGCCCCCGTTACGGCGGCCGTGCCGCCCACCCCTGCGAGGTCGGCGAGCAGGACGGCCGCGGGACTGGTCCCGCCCACCTCGGCAGCCATGGCGGCTGCCGCGGCCGCGGTCCGCGCCACCCGATCGCGGTGGCGTGCAGCAGCCGTAGCCGATACCATGAATGCGATGGTGGGATGGTCGCTCGCGCGTGCACCGCGCAGGATACTCTCTAGGGTCGCTCTAGTCTGAGATTGCGTCATTTTGTCCTCTTTGCAGCGATACGTACGTATCGGATCTGCCCCGCCCACAAAAAATACACGACAAAATCACTCCAAATCACACAATTCCTCTACCGAAAAATAGCCTTCAGTTTCTCCATCCCGGTCGACCCAGGACAACCACCCATCCTCTCGGACCAGCAAATTCCAATCTTTTCCCGGTCCATTTAAGCGTCGTGCCGAATAAATGCCGGGGATCAGCCCCCGCCGAACCTCGGCGAAGGTAGGCTCGTCGGTGTCGGTGTCGTCGGTGTCGTCGGTGTCGGTGTCGGTGTCGGTGGTGTCTTCGCCATCGTCGTCGCGCTCGACGTAGATCCGGAAAACCGAGGTGTCGTCGGGATCGGCGAGGAGCCAGTCGTCCCCGATACGCACGGCTCGGACGTGACCCGTGTCCGTGCGGAGAGACTCCGCGACGAGTTCTACGGACGGAGTCCCCGCGTATCGGTGACCGCTGTCGCTGCCATACACGCTGTAGTCGGTGGGGTCGATGTTGGTGGTGTCGGTGTCCATGTTGTCCTCTTTCTGGCGCTGCCTGCGCCGGAAAAAGAACCTAACCCGCGGCGTCGAGCGCGTCAACCAAAAAAACGACACGCCTATGTTGATTTTGCGGATCGCCGACAAAACACGTGCAGATCGAGCGCGGCTCGAGCGCAGCTAGTGTCACGGATCCGGCTCTGCCGGTGGCAGAGCCGGTGTCCCAGATGCGGTACTGGACGGATACTCGCGCGATGCGCGGCAATCCAATCGTGTCGTGAGGGTCAATCCCAACGTCGCGAAAAGCAGCACGATCGTCAGTACGCTCAGACCTAGCAGCCTAGACTCTGTTTGTGCGCTCATCGTTTGTTTCTCTTTTTGTGCCAATACCATAGCCCAAGCCCAGCGGCCGCGAGCACTAGCACGCCGATCTGCCCCGTGTCCTGCTCCTGGTTAGGCACCCTACTCTCAGTGTGTCCAGGCACGATCCATCCTTTGCCATGCGCGCGCGCCAAAACTGACAGCATTTTACCCCGCACGCTGCCCGACGTAATCAGTCCATCACTCCCAGCTAAGCCTTTATTCCAATCGTAAACGTGGCCGTCTCCAGGGCGCGCTATCACATGATCGTCCGCCGTACCTAGCGCTGCCGGGTAAAATGTCCCCAAATACAGATCCCCAGGCACGTGTCGCCGCTTGGTTGTCAGACGATAAAACGCAGCGACGTAAGGCAATTGCTCGACAAACGACAATGCCTGGAACTGCTCGGGCGTGCCAGTGTATCCCAGAAGCCGCAGCGTGCTTGGCAAAAATCCTATCAGTCCGCCAGCCTTGTTTTTCGGAAACACGGCGGACGGACGAAAACCGCTTTCAATGGACATTATCGCGGCAAGCTCGTCCGGATCAATGCCTTCCGCGCGACACATATCGTCCAGCGCGCTTAGATCCTCGGCGCTTACCTTCTCGATGCCGCGAAATTTCGGCCATTGATGCAGCCCCATCAATACACCAGTGCGGTCACGCCGTGTTTCGTCCCATGATATGCCGCCAAGAACCGCACCATGTACCACTTACCATCATTTCCCCAATCCTTGTATTGATCCACCCAAGCGCCTTCACCCTGCTTCCACAGCCAGGGTAAGACCCGCTGCGCCGTTTGCACGACGGATGACGGCATCGGGGAAGGATGCGCGTGCCATCCTGCGGGTATAGGCGTGGATTTCGGCGGACGCGGGGGCGTCTCAGGCGGCGCTACCGGTGGCGCCGCTGTCGTCGGGAACCATGATTCCAGCACGTATATCCCTATCACGCCGTTAGGTTCATTGCGAAAACTGACTCGGTACTCCGTTTGACCCGGTGTCCAGTGGCCATATTCCTCGATAGACCCTCCCATCGGCATCGCGTTCACGCGGCCGCGGATTTCCTCTCGCCTCTGCAGCACGCTAGCCGGGATCGGCTCAGGATGCGCTTTCCACCCGCGCGGAGGCTGCGCGGGCAGCGGCGGAGAGGGCACCGGCGGGTAGGGTAGTGGTGGGGGGGGAGGGGGTAGTGGCGGTGATGGCCACGGCGGAGACGGTGGCGTTTCGCCCGTCCACGGCGCGGGGATCCTACCCTCAACGTCTCGCAAAATCTTCGGTCCAAACAAAAGCCCCAACAAAAAGGCCGCTAATGCGCCCATTAGTCCTTCTTTCCCGCACTGGCTAGTCTGATGACTTCCCCAAATGCCCCGTCTAGCACTGATGATTCTTGCGCGTCATTTTGCGCTGCTTCGTCGGCCGCGCGTTGGTATTCCATCAGGATCGTCTTATGCCACGCCTTTTCGAGCGAATTTAGCCGGTCCGCTATCAGACGGACCAGTTCTGTCTGTGCTTGGAATGCTTGCTCATACGCTTGGGCATGGCGCTGTGCTGCTCGATCTGACACGTCGCCTATGACTTTGGCTAACGTACTCAGATCGGACACACTTCTCCCAGCCGCTTCCTGCTCGTCCTCTTCGGCTTCTTCCGCCAGCTGCACGACTCGCAGCACGTTGCCCTCTGCATCCAATAGTTCTGCCGTCGCAGGCTCCAATGCCTCCACTGCGCGCGCTGCAATCGCATACCTACCTCGTGCCGATCCGATGCGCACCACGTCATCCCCGCATCGGATCGCAGCGCAATTCTCGGTCAGACGTAGAATATCTTTCAGCGCCATACCTACCTCGTCAGCGGAGCGATTGAGCCTGCCACGACCAACCCTGTCACGTCCTTGGCGAAGGCCACGATCGCCAGCGTCCTACACGCTACCTCGCCGCCATAGCTGGCCCCGATCGATGACGGATCGACCGTGATTTCCGCGCGCTGCGTCCATGACACCCTGCCATTTCCGCACGCGAGTGTGATTTGAATTGTCGCGCCTCCATCCGGTACTGACTGCGGACAGATCTGCCACCGCCACACGGCAGGCAGATCCTCCGTGACTCGGGCCAGTTCGGTTGGCAAATTGCCCCGCAATTCACGTACCGATGCCCAATCTAGCGTGCGATCCCACGTCATGCCGCACCCCTTGTCAGCATCGCCAATAGGTCAGGATCGATGGTTGGCCGTGGCGTTGACGGCCGCGGCGGAGTCGCGGCTGGCAGAATCGCTTTCAACAAATCCAGATTCGCTCCGAATGCGCCAGGCAAGCCGAAGGGAGCTAGGCCTGGCACGAGTAGCGGCGCAAGTTGGGAAGCCAAAGGGATCCCCGCGTGCAGAGCCGACTGGAGCATCGGTGTCACGTGTTTGAGGACCGGATCGACTAGCAGATTCGCGCCTGGAACTACGTGCGCCGCCGTCTGAGCCAGCTTCGCGGCGAGCGGGAGCGCATAATCGCTCGCTGCGGTCAGAGCACCGCGCGTGATCGTAGTCGGTAGGGATAGCACGCCTTGCGCGGCCTTCGAAAGCGCCGAAAACAAAGAGCCAATCTCACTACCCCATGCCTGTGCAGATCCATCAATGGGCATGCCACTGTACAGTGACGCTAACGACCCGCAGATCGCGGCGTTTTCCAAATCGCCATGACATACCCCTGAGATCGCGGCGTCCAGCGCCGCTTGGGCCATGGCCACACGCGGATCGCGATCCCATGCGCGATGCGCTAGCGCATATCCTCGCCCGGCGGGTAGGTGGCAGACCGCTTCGTTTCCCCAATCCATCGCCGGGCCATCAAACCGCAAATACGGCGCGATAGCCGCGCCTGCGATGCTGCCGCCATGCCCCATGCCGGCCGCTCGGCTCGGGTCCTGGATCCGACCGTCGGAGCGGCGCACTACCGCGTGCCACCGATGCGGACCGCTCCGACGGATGACGGCTCGCGCGCCCGGATCTTTCCCCGATGCCCGCAATTCCGCCGCCCAGTAAGGCGCAAGATCGTCGCAATCGCCCCACCCTCGCGCTGCTACCGCGTCGGCCGAATCAAAGCTCTCCGGCTGGCCCGCTGGCTCCGGCATCCACCGGACCCGCCGCCGACGAACCAAGGTGGTCAACGGCGGGGCAAATCCGCTAGAAATCAAGCGCTCATTAGTGCGGGTCACCGTCTCAAGCGCAGGCTCAATAAGGTGCGCGCCGACCATCCTGTCTGGCACGGCTAGGCGGATCTGCATGGCTTTGTCCTCTGAATATCAGGCAATCGAGCGGCCCAGGAACATCAGAGCCGCGGGAATCTCCTCGTTAGCACCAAAGGTGCCCGTGGCCGAGACTTTTCCCGTGACTGTGATGCCCGGACCCGCAGCCGACAGCTTCATTCTCACGCCAAATGCGTTCGGCGCAAAGGCTTTCAAGGGCATTGCGGCAAGGGCGACTTGCTGCACTTCCACACCGACGGACATGTACACGATACGCAGCTGCACGCCCGACGTACCAGATTGCCCCACGTCTGCCACGAGCCGCTCCGCGCGAAATGGTCGCTGCGGGACCGCTGTAAATGCGATGTCACGCACCGTATCGGTAAAGATCCCATTATTCGTGCTCGGCTGCAGCGGCAACGGCTGCAGCATTTGCGCCGGTGCCGACACACCCGGCGCTACCTGCGATTGCCGCCACGCTGGCTTCGCCGGCAGGCGAATCGTGTTCGGGCGGCGCACCAGCGTCGCACCGACCAGTTCGTCCCCATCCACGTTATCGTCCAGCCCTTCCAGATCTTCTTCGCCCATGATGTCTCCCATGATGTCCATGCTGTTTATCCTTCGATCCGTCCTTGTTTGCCTAGTTCGTAGGCCGCCACGGCCAACAATCCCGTCGCTACGTGGCGCGCCGTCCTGTTATTCGTGGCTTTTGCGAGGGCAAATGCCGCCACACCTAGTGTGCCCGCTTTTCCCAAGAGCGGCAGATTAGGGATCGCAATGCCACTGTGTTCGGCGTACCCCAGAGCCGCCGCTGCTACGATTGCTGCGATCGTGTGCTTTTCCTCGATTGCGTGTTTTGCAGCCGCCGTTGCTCCACGCTTTACGATCGGTGCTGCTTTTCTGTACACGATCTGCGCCGTCTTTACTGCGCGCGCGCGTCTAGTTTTCATCTTTCACCGCTTCCCCATTTTGATCCATAGATAGACTCCCAGAATTCCCAGTGCTAACACCGTACCGCCACCTAGCACGCGACCGAATTCGGCGCCGAATTCCGTGTCTAAATCGCGCGCAATCGCATTCCACGGCGCGGCATCTCGGATTTGTTGTTGCAAATCCTTTGCGACAAGCCCGCTCACTCGGCGTGCCCTGTCCGCGATTTCCCGCACCCTGCGCACAATGTCTTCTCGCAAAGCACCCTGCGCCCTTCGTGCTTCTCCGATCCAATCGCGCAAACGCTGCGCCATGCCTGCGAGGTAGTCCTGCTCCTGTCCCGGCGCGGCTCCTGACGCGAGGGCAGCGTCATCGGTCCCCTCCAACATACATCGGCCCCGCAGCAATCGTGCGTAGGCGGCCGCGATTGCTCTCACTTCCTCTCGCACTTGGTGGTGCGTGTAAGTGTCCATCCTACCCGTGTATATCGCGAGAATTTCAAGCGTCAAGCAAAAAATGATGAGCCTGGTCGATTTGCAGCGCGTCGCGGTAGGGATCGAGGATCCGCGCATCGCGCGCGCTGTACGCGCGCATCACCGCGTCACTGTACCCCGCTACATCCTCGGCGCCTCGCGCTGCGAGCGCCAGCGGTGCGCGAAGCGCGGCCGGATGCCATGCGCGCTCCAGCCACGCGAGGACCGCATGCGGCAAAAATGGGATGCGCACGACGCTTTGCTCTTGACTTTGCGTCTCCGATATGCCGTCTCGCTCGCGTGCCGCTCGCGCCGTTGCCGCCAAGCCTCGCAAGCGGGAATCCAGATGGATCGCGTGTCTGCCCTTCGTCCCCGCGTATATCTCGCGCCAGATGCGCGCGGATGCTGCGTCACGCGGTGCGCGGGACGCGATCCGCCATAGGCTCGACGCCGCGTGCGCTTTTCCCTGCCCGGATATCTCCAGCCCTGCTTTCGTGACATAGCGCGTCGCGATTGTGGCTGATGTTTCACGTGAAACATCACACGCGCTCGAGACGTGTACGCCGTGCAGCCACGATGGC
>CAZZLB010000167.1:0-6594 GCA_964654655.1 uncultured Rhodoferax sp.
CCAGCAACCGGGCGTCTTGCGCCGCTTTCAGAGGCGCGACGCTGCGGGACGAATCCCGCGCATCACGCGCCTGCAAATCAGCGCAAAGGGATGAGAGTGTAGCCGAAATTCCCTTTGAAATCAATTGTTTATGGCGCCTCTGCGCGCGCTGCTCGGCGCTGGCCGTCAAAAATACTTTCAGCATGGAATCGGGGAAGATCACTGTGCCCATGTCGCGGCCGTCCGCAATCAATCCCGGCAACTGCCTGAATCCATGCTGCAGCGCGACCAGGGCCAGCCTGACCTTGGGCAAAGCCGACACCAGAGAGGCATTCATACCGGCCTCTTCGCTGCGAATCGCCTCGCTGATGTCAACTCCGTTCAGGATCACACGGTCAGCCGAGAACTGAATGGACAAACCCGTCACCAGATCGGCAATGGCCTGTTCATGCTCGGTGTCGAGTGCCAGACCGGACCGCACGGCAGCCAGTGCGCTGATACGGTAAAGCGAACCTGAGTCCAGAAGATGGTAGCCCAGACGCGCTGCCAGTGCCGCTGCCAGCGTACCCTTGCCGGACGCACTCGGGCCATCAACGCATATCACGGGGATGGCTGCGGCGCTTGTCTGCACCACCGAAAACAGCGCCTCAAAATAGTCCGGAAAGGTCTTGGCAACGCATCTTGGGTCCTCAATGCGTACCGGCAAACCCGCCGGGTTAAGGGCCGCCAGCGCAAAACACATGGCCATGCGGTGATCGTCATAGGTGTGAACGCGGGCAGCGCGCCAGTCCGCGTTGGTCGCTGGCGCAGTGATGCCAATGAAATCCGGGCCCTCCTGCACGCTGGCGCCCAGCTTGCGCAACTCTCTGGCCATGGCGGCCAGACGGTCGGTCTCCTTGACCCGCCAGCTGGCAATATTGCGCAAAGAGGTTGTGCCCTGCGCATACAGCGCCATGATGGCCAGAGTCATGGCCGCATCCGGGATGTGATTGCAGTCCAGTTCAATGGCCTTGAGCGGCCACAGCCCGCGTGAAACCTCCAGCCAGTTGGGTCCGCTGACCACTTGGGCGCCCATCATCCGAGCGGCTTCAACGAAACGGATATCACCCTGAATCGAGTCGGCGCCAACCCCCTCGATGCGCACACATCTGCATTGCGGGCTGGGCTGCGCCAGCGCACCCAAAGCAACAAAATAGCTGGCAGACGACGCATCGGCCTCGACGTGCAGTGTGCCGGGCGACTTGAACGCGCTGCCAGCCTTGATCGTGAAGTATTGCCAGCCATCGCGCTCCACGTCGATACCAAAGCGTGCCAGCAGCTTGAGTGTGATCTCGATGTAGGGGCGCGAGATCAACTCCCCCACCACTTCAATCCGGATGTCCTGGAGGGTAGCCGCCAGTGGCAAGGCCATCAGCAGCGCGGTCAGAAACTGGCTTGATACATCGCCCCGGACCCGGATCGGCTGTTGCAGCAACAGGGCTGGTTTGCCAATGCGCAGCGGCGGGTAACCGGCTTGGCCAAGGTATTCAATCTGGCAGCCGAGTTGGCGCAGCGCATCGACCAGGTCGCCGATGGGCCGTTCGTGCATGCGAGGCACACCGCGCAATTCAAAGTCGCCGCCCATCACTGCGAGGGCAGCCGTCAGCGGACGGATCGCGGTGCCAGCGTTACCCATGAACAGGCGCGCCGCAGTGTTGCGGGGTGCACCACCCAGACCATCAATCCGGGTGCTGGTACCACTCTGGTGCACGCCACAGCCCAGCGCGCGCAAGGCCTCGAGCATGACGCGCGTGTCGTCCGAGTCCAGCAAATCGTGCAGGGTCGTGCTACCCTGGCTTAGTGCAGACAGCAGGAGCACACGGTTCGAAATGCTCTTGGAGCCAGGCAGCGCGACGCGCCCCCCAGCCGACGCCAGATGCGGTATGTCAAGAAACGCGGTCGAAAACATTATTTTTGGTGCTGACCCATGCGCCACCTGGCACGGCTCAGGCTGGCGCGGTCAAGCAGCCCTTCAAGGGCCTCTCCATTGCCGCTGGAGATCATCAACTCCAGCGCTTGCAGGCTGTGCTGAAAAATTTTCAATTGCGCAAGCAACTCCTCGTGGTTCGACAGCATGATGTCGCGCCACATCTTGGCGTCGCTGGCAGCGATCCGTGAAAAATCACGAAAACCCGGCCCTGCCAGCGCGAGGTATTCCTTCCCGTGAGGCTGCCCCGAGACAGCATTCATCATCGCAAACGAAAGCAGGTGCGGCAAATGACTGACCGCTGCAAACGCCGCGTCGTGCGATTCGGGTGACATCTTGACAACGCGGCAACCCAGCGCAGTCCACACATCAAACGCCTTTTGCAGTTGTGCTGGCAGCGTGCGCTCGATCGGCGTCAGGATCACCTGCTTGCCGTGGTACAGGTCGGCGTCGGCGTTTTCAGCGCCTGAGACTTCGCGGCCTGCGACCGGGTGTGCCGGTACGAACGACCCGACCTGCTCGCGCAAGGCCCTGCGTCCAGCGTCGATCACATCGCGCTTGGTCGAGCCCACATCCATGATCAGCATCTCGGGTGTGACCAGATGCTGGATCGACTTGAGTGTGGCTTCTGTGGCTGCAACCGGTACTGCCAGCAGCACGATGTCGGCGCCAGCCGCTGCCTGCTGTGCCGAGCTTGCGACCTGATCGATCACGCCGAGTTCGCGTGCGTGCTCGGTGCTCTCCATCGATTTGTTGTAACCAACCACACGCTTGACCAGACCGCCGCGCTTGAGGGCCAGCGCAAACGAGCCGCCCATCAAGCCGCAACCAATGACGCCAAGTTGCTCAAACATCATTCGGCTACCGGATAACTGCCCAGAAGCTTGTAAAAGGCAGAAAGTTTCTGTAGATCCGCCAGTGCCGCAGCGACATGGGGCTGCGAGGGGTGGCCCTCGACGTCAATATAAAAATAGTACTCCCACTGCCCGGTGCGCGCCGGGCGTGATTCAAAACGCGTCATCGACACGCCATGCGTCTTCAGCGGCACCAGCAAGTCGTGCACGGCGCCGGGCCGGTTCGGTACCGAAACGATCAGGCTGGTGCAGTCTTTGCCGGATGGCGGCGGAGTGGCCACCGTTTGCGGCAGACAGATGATGGCAAAGCGCGTGCGGTTGTAGGCCTCATCCTGGATCGCGTGGGCTGCAACGTGCAAACCAAACCGGGTCGCTGCGCGCTCGCTGGCCAGGGCGGCCCAGGCCGGGTTGGTGGTGGCCAGACGGGCGCCCTCGGCGTTGCTGGAGACAGGTCTGCGCTCGGCATGCGGCAAGTGCTCGGACAGCCAGGCCTGGCACTGCGCCAGTGCCAGCGGATGGGCCAGCACCGCGTCGATGCCTTCCAGGGAATTCTCCTGACGCAGCAGGTTGTGCCGGATCATCAGTGTGACTTCACCAATCACATGGGTCGGGGACTGCAGAAACAGGTCAAGCGAGCGCGTGACCATGCCCTCGGTCGAGTTCTCGACGCCAACCACGCCGTAGTGCGCGCTGCCTGCCGCTGTGGCGTGAAAAACCTCATCAAAGTTGGCGCAGTAAATCAACTCCGCCGCACTGCCAAAGTACTCAATCGCCGCCTGCTCGCAAAAGGTTCCGGCCGGCCCCAGCACGGCAACACGCTGGGGGGCTTCAAGTGCCAGACAGGACGACATGATTTCGCGCCAGATCGCCGCCACATGCGGTCCTTTCAGCGGCCCCGGATTGGTCAGCTGGATTTTTTCTATGACCTGGGCGACCCGGTCGGGTCTGAAGAAAGCCGTGCCCTCGCGCTTTTTTACTTCACCAACTTTTTCGGCAAGCAGTGCGCGCTTGTTGAGCAAGGCGAGCAACTGCTCGTCAATGGCATCAATCTGGCCGCGCAGTGCCGGCAGGCTTGGCAGGGCGGGAGGGGGTGCTGTCATGGCTCAGGCCCTGCTTTGTTGAAATTCAAGCATGTAACTGACCAGCGCCTGCACGCCCTCGATGGGCATGGCGTTGTAGATGCTGGCGCGCATACCGCCAACCGACTTGTGTCCCTTGAGCTGCAGCAATCCGTGCTCCCGCGCGCCGCTCAGGAAGGCTTCATTGAGACTCTCATCACGCAGAAAGAAGGGCACATTCATGCGTGAACGGCAATCACGGGCGACCTTGTTGTAATACAGCTGGGAACCATCGATGGCACCATACAGCAATGCAGCTTTGGCCAGGTTGCGTTGTTCCATGGCCGCCACGCCACCCTGGCGCTTGAGCCATTGGAAAACAAGACCTGCCACATAGATGGCATAGGTTGGCGGTGTGTTGAACATGGACTGGTTGTCAGCCACCGTTCTGTAGTTGAAGGCACTGGGACAAATCGGCAGGGCACGGTCCAGCAAGTCCTCCCTGACAACCACCAACGTCAGACCCGCTGGCCCCAGGTTCTTTTGTGCGCCAGCAAAGGCCAAGCCAACGCGACTCCAGTCAATGGCTCGTGATGCCACATGTGACGAACAGTCAAGCGCCAACGGGCTGTCATAGCCGATGGCTTTGAGGTCGGGTAGTTCGTGCCATTCAACGCCATGAATGGTTTCGTTGCTGCACAGATGCAGGTAGCTGGCGTTCTTGCTCGGGCACCAGCTTTGCGGTGCTGGCAGTGTCGTGTGTCCACCGGACTGGTTGCTGGCGGCAAGGTTGGCAGTGCAATAGCGGGCCGCTTCCTGCTGCGACTTCTGGCTCCAGCTACCAGTCACCACAAAGTCCACCGTGCCAGCGCGCGACAGGTTGAGCGGAACGATCGCGTTTTCCGCCAGACCGCCACCCTGCATGAACAAAATCCTGAAATGCTCCGGCACTGCCAGCAGTTCCCGCAAGTCCGCCTGCGCCTGTTCGTAGATCGAGATGAACTCCTTGCCACGGTGGCTCATCTCCATCACGCTCATGCCGCTGCCGTGCCAGTCGAGCATTTCATCTGCTGCCTGAGTCAGCACCTCCTGTGGCATCGCCGCCGGCCCGGCTGAAAAGTTATACGGGCGCTTCATCGTCGCCCGCCGCGTCATCGGTTAGTGGATTGGCATCGTTCTCGACGATGCGCTGCAAACCGCTCAGTTTGGAGCCTTCGTCCAGGCCAATCAGGGTGACGCCCTGGGTGGCACGGCCGAGTTCACGAATTTCACTGACCCGTGTGCGCACCAGCACACCCTTGTCGGTGATCAGCATGATCTCGTCATCGGCGCGTACCAGCGTGGCGGCAACGACCTTGCCGTTGCGCTCCGATTGGGTGATGGCAATCATGCCCTTGGTGCCACGGCCGTGCCTTGTGTACTCGGTGATGCTGGTGCGCTTGCCAAAGCCGTTCTGCGTCGCCGTCAGCACGCTCTGCTGCTCATCTTCAGCGACCAGCATGGCAATCACGCTTTGGCCTTCTTCGAGCGTCATGCCGCGCACGCCGCGGGCATTGCGACCCAGAGGGCGTACGTCGTTTTCATCAAAGCGCACTGCTTTGCCACCGTCGCTGAAGAGCATCACATCGTGCTGCCCGTCGGTCAGGGCGGCGCCAATCAGGTAGTCGCCATCATCAAGGTTGACGGCAATGGTGCCGCCCTTGCGCGGGTTGTTGAATTCGTCCAGAGCCGTTTTTTTCACGGTACCCATGGATGTCGCCATGAACACATACTGACTGGCCGGAAAGCTGCGCTTGTCGCCGGTCAGTGGCAAGACGACATTGACCTTTTCGCCTTCAGCCAGTGGGAACATATTGACGATGGGCCGGCCACGCGAGCCGCGTGAGCCCTGCGGTACTTCCCAGACCTTGAGCCAGTACAGACGTCCACGGTTGCTGAAGCACAGGATGTAATCGTGGGTGTTGGCAATAAAGAGCTGGTCAACCCAATCGTCCTCTTTGGTCGCGGTAGCCTGCTTGCCTCTGCCACCGCGCTTTTGCGCCCGGTATTCGCTCAGCGGCTGGCTCTTGATATAGCCGCTGTGGGAGAGCGTCACCACCATGTCGGTCGGTGTGATCAGGTCTTCGGTGCTCAGGTCAAACGAGCTGTACTCCACCAGGCTGCGCCGTGCGCCAAGTCTGGTCTGGCCAAACTCGGACTTGATGGCGGCGAGCTCTTCGCTGATGATGATCGAGACCCGCTCAGGCCGGGCCAGAATATCAAGCAGGTCGTCAATCTCGGCCATCACCTCCTTGTATTCGGCAACGATCTTGTCCTGCTCCAGCCCGGTGAGGCGTTGTAGTCGCATCTGCAAAATTTCCTGCGCCTGCGTCTCAGACAGACGGTACAAACCGTCCTGGCCCATGCCGTAGGCCTTCTCAAGACCGTCTGGCCGGTAGTCGTCGGCGTTCACAGTACCGCCGTCGGCGCGGCTGCGCGTGAGCATCTCGCGCACCAGCTTGCTGTCCCAGGGCCTGGCCATCAGTTCGGCCTTGGCCACTGGCGGTGTCGGGGCATTGCGGATGATGGCGATGAAGTCGTCGATATTGGCCAGCGCGACGGCCAAGCCTTCGAGCACATGGCCGCGCTCGCGCGCCTTGCGCAGGTTGAAGATGGTGCGCCTTGTCACCACTTCTCGGCGGTGTTCCAGAAAAACCTCTATCAGGTCCTTGAGGTTGCACAGCTTGGGCTGACCATT
>CAZZLB010000168.1:0-4470 GCA_964654655.1 uncultured Rhodoferax sp.
GTAGGCGCCGCGCACCAGGTCCAGGTCGGCGGGCGCAAGATAGTCCAGCTTGGCAGTCAGACTGGCAAAGCTGGCCGCCGCTGCATTGACCGCAGCGGGTGGATTGCCGGCAGGTGGTTTGAGCGTAGTACTCACCCCCCGAATATAGCGCGCAGCCGCTCCTTTGTGCCGCCGCAACAAAAAAGCACCGCGAGCGGTGCTTTTGACGGGAGCCACCAAGGCTTAAAGGGGGACCTTTTTCAGCATTTCCAGGCCGATCTTGCCCGCAGCAATTTCTCGCAGCGCAGTGACTCCCGGCTTGTTCTTGCTGGTCACCTTTGGCGCGTGGCCCTGACTCAGCATGCGCGCACGGTAGGTCGCAGCCAGTACCAGCTGGAAGCGGTTGGGAATCTGCAACAGGCAGTCTTCGACGGTGATACGGGCCATGAATTTCTCCGAGAGATCAGTAATTGCACTACGGGATGTGCAGCGCTTTGAAAGTTTCAACTCTGGCGCGTCGTTGCGCCGAGAACTTGAGTCGCTGGGAGTGAACGATCGCCTTGAGGTCAAAGAGCGCTCGGTCAAACAACTCGTTGATTATAACGAAGTCGAACTGATGGACCTGAGCCACTTCGAGAGCCGCGTTC
Source organism: uncultured Rhodoferax sp. (assembly GCA_964654655.1). GTDB lineage: Bacteria > Pseudomonadota > Gammaproteobacteria > Burkholderiales > Burkholderiaceae_C > Rhodoferax. The sequence continues at coordinate 627 of CAZZLB010000168.1, forward strand.
TGGAGTCGCAGGTCAATGACTTCGGGCGTATCCTCGCCGCGGCGCTCCAGGCGCGAGCGCAGTTCTTCCCAGCTTGGTGGCAGGATGAAGATGCTGATGGCGTTGCTGAAAAGTTTCTTGATCTGCAAAGCACCCTGGTAATCGATTTCCAGAATGACATCTGCACCCTGGCTCATGCGTTCTTCTATCGCCTTCCTTGAAGTGCCGTAGCGGTGCTGGTGTACGTTGGCCCATTCGAGGAAAGCATCGGCCTGCACCATGGCGTCGAACTCGGGCCTCGAGACAAAAAAGTACTCGCGTCCGTGCTTCTCCTGGCCACGCGGGGCGCGCGTGGTGTGCGACACAGAGGGTTGCACGTGCGAGTCAAGTTCAAGCAGGGCTTTGACCAGGCTTGATTTGCCCGCTCCACTGGGGGCTGCAACGACGAACAGGTTTCCGGGATAGTCCATGGGAGGCGCTATTCTATGTTCTGCACCTGCTCGCGCAGTTGCTCGATCAGTACTTTCATGTCAACCGAAATATGGGTCAGTTCAAGCGCAGCAGACTTCGATCCCATGGTGTTGGCTTCACGGTGCAATTCCTGAATCAGGAAATCAAGTCGCTTGCCGATTTCCCCACCCTGCTTGATCAGGCGCTCGATTTCGTCCAGATGCGATACCAGGCGAGTGATTTCTTCTGCTACATCAATCCGGATGGCAAACGCCGTGGCTTCTGCCAGCGCGCGGTCCTGGGCCATCTCCGGCAGGGTGGCACCGTCCGTCAGGGCCATCGCCTCCTGCCACCGGTCCATGAATCGTTGGCGCTGCTGTGCCACCAGTTGCGGTACCAATGGCTTGGCCTGGTTGGCGAGGGCGCGAAGCTGGGCAATCTGCGTGAGCATGGCTTTGGCCAGGCGATCACCTTCGCGAGAGCGCGCTAGCAGCAATTGCTGGAGGGTTTGCTCGGCGAGCGGCAAAACGTCCCTGCTCCAGTCCCGCGCTGACGGCTGCTCGCCGATGCCAAGGCGGATCACGTCGGCCACACTCAAAGGTCTGGCATCGGGCAACCAGGCGCGCACCTTGTCCTGAACCGAACCGAGTCGTTGCAGCAGCCTCGGTTGCGGGTCCGGGAAGGAGTTGCCGGAGCCATTCTCGATCAGGACGCGGACCTCGACCTTGCCGCGTTTGATGCGAGCCGCAAGGATCTCGCGCAGGGCAGGCTCCTGAGGGCGCAACTCCTCCGGCAGTCGGAAAGCCAGATCCAGAAAGCGGCTGTTGACCGACCTGATTTCGAGGCCGAGGTTGCCCAAAGCGCTTGTTCCGGATTCGGCTTCGGTACTGCCGTGCCCTGCGTTGTGCTGGGCACTGGCATAACCGGTCATGCTGTAAACTGCCATCTCGACTTTCTGTTCAATGGGATGGACTTGAGAATAACCCGATTCATGTAGAAGCGGCGCTTGTTCGTTCAAAAATTATGGCCAAGGTCAAACCGGCACCTTTACCGCCCGACACCATGATTGGCGGCTACCGCGTCTTGCGCAAGGTGGCCGCCGGTGGTTTTGGGGTGGTCTATCTTGCGGTTGACTCGGCGGGTCAACAAGTGGCGATCAAGGAGTACCTGCCCGCTTCATTGACGACACGGGTGCCAGGTGCGCTGTCGCCGGAAGTCCCGCCAGAGAAGTTGTCGCTCTACCGGCTTGGTCTGAAAAGTTTTTTTGAAGAAGGACGTTCGCTGGCGCAGATTTCCCACCCTTCTGTGGTCAGCGTGATGAACTTCTTCCGGGAAAATGAAACCGTATACATGGTGATGAACTATCTGGAGGGGGCTTCCCTCCAGGATTTCATTGTCACGGCGCGTGACCTGAAGCAGGCCAAGGTATTTCGGGAATCCACCATCCGCTCGCTGTTTGATGAAATTCTTCGTGGTTTGAGGATTGTTCATCAGCACAAGATGTTGCACCTGGACATCAAGCCAGCCAATATTTTTATTACCGATGACAACAAATCTGTGCTCATTGACTTTGGTGCTGCGCGTGAAGTGCTGAGCAAAGAGGCCAACAACTTTATACGGCCCATGTATACACCCGGATTTGCCGCACCCGAGATGTACCGGCGCGATGCCGCGATGGGGCCGTGGACAGATATTTACGCCATCGGTGCCTGCATCTATGCCTGCATGCAAGGATATCCGCCAAATGAAGCACCACAACGACTCGAGAAGGACCGCATTGCCATCGCTCTCACACGCTTGCGTGGTGTCTATTCCGACAACCTGATAGAGGTGGTGGAGTGGTGCATGTCGCTCGACCCCTTGTCCAGACCGCAATCCGTTTTTGTCCTGCAAAGAGAGCTCAGCCGAGAAGGTGAACGTCGTTATACCAAGCTCAGTGTCACTGAAAAAGTTCGCTTGCAATTTGACACCATGGTGTCAGAAAACAAGAACGGCCAGAAGGCGACAGCGGTGAGCGGGAAAGCCAAATGAAATTTTCCGTCTTCCAGGTCAGTCGCAAAGGCGGTCGGGAGATCAACGAAGATCGGATGGGATACTGCTATACGCGCTCTGCGGGAATTTTTTTCCTGACCGATGGCATGGGTGGCCACCCTCAGGGTGAAGTTGCCGCACAACTGGCCTTGCAGGTGATGGCGGCGATGTTCCAGAAAGAGGCCAGACCCGCTCTGCCAGATGTGGCGCTGTTCCTGACGACTGCGGTGACCGCGGCGCATCGTCAGATCGTGCGTTACGCGATTGAGCGAAACATGCTGGACGCGCCTCGTACCACCGTCGTGGCAGCAGTCATTCAGGACGGCATGGTCACCTGGATTCATTGCGGTGACTCGAGGCTATACCTGGTGCGCCAGGGTGAATTGCTGATACGTACACGGGATCACTCCTTTGCCGAGCAGCGCCAGATCGGTATCAACAGGCTCAATTTGCCCGAGCGCAATAATCGCAACATCCTTTTTACCTGCCTGGGCTCGCCCTCCAGACCCATGTTTGAAGTCAGTGGTCCGGTCGCTCTGCAACTCGGTGATCGGCTGATGCTTTGTTCCGACGGCCTTTGGTCCGGACTGAGTGACACAGACATCACCTATCACCTGAGTCACAAGCCGGTCAGCGAGGCGGTGCCGGACCTGGTTGAAAGTGCGCTTTGCAGGGCAGGAGACAGTAGCGATAACGTGACGGCGCTGGCGTTGGAGTGGGAAACGCCAGATGGCTTTCTGGCAAGCCGGACAAGTATTTCGACCGACACCATGAGTGACGCAGTCTTTGCCTCGACCGTCCAGGGAGGCTGGAGCAGTCCCGTGCATGACGACCTTGACGACGCGGCAATTGACCGCTCCATCGCTGAAATCAACGCTGCCATTCGCCGTTCTGCTGCACGCTAAACCCGAGAAAACGCATCATGAGTGAATTTGCCAGAAACCTGGGCCGCGGTACAGACCAGTTGCGTCCAGTGCGCATCACGCGGGGCTATACCATGCACGCCGAAGGATCGGTTCTGATCGAATTTGGCGCCACCAAAGTGTTGTGCACGGCGTCGGTGGAGGAAAAGGTGCCAGGCCACAAAAGGGGCAGCGGCGAGGGCTGGGTCACGGCCGAGTACGGCATGCTGCCGCGCTCCACGCATACGCGCAGCGAGCGCGAAGCTTCGCGTGGCAAGCAAAGTGGGCGCACGCAGGAAATCCAGCGTCTGATTGGTCGCTCCATGCGCTGCGTTTTCGACCTTGGCCTGTTGGGTGAACGCACGATTCACCTGGACTGTGATGTGCTGCAGGCCGATGGTGGCACCCGCACGGCGGCTATCACGGGTGCATTTGTCGCCGCCCAGGACGCAGTGAGCAAGCTCATGGCGCAGGGAAAACTC
>CAZZLB010000168.1:4570-6585 GCA_964654655.1 uncultured Rhodoferax sp.
GCAGCCATGGTCAGCACACTGGTTGCTGTGCGTTCGGCGCAGGATCCTGAGCCGCTGATCGCTGTCGGCCGGGTTAGTGGCGAGATCAGCCGGGAGCCCTTGGGCAGCAACGGTTTCGGCTTTGATCCGGTGATGTTCATCCCGCAGTTCGGACTGACTTTTGCCCAGTTGCCGGTGGAGGTCAAGAACGCCAACAGCCATCGGGGGCGAGCGGCCCGGACCATGGTGGAACTGATGCGCGAACGCTGGTTGAACGAAGTTGGAATCTGAAGCCCATCCGCTGCATTACCTGCGGCCCGGGACCTTGCAACTGACAGCGCTGCCGCCGCTGGCACTGTATATCCATCTGCCCTGGTGCCTGAAGAAGTGTCCCTACTGCGATTTCAATTCGCATGCCGTGCCCGCGGCAGAACTGCCACAGCAGGCCTACATCGCGGCTGTGCTGGCCGACCTGGAGGCGGCGCTGCCATTGATCTGGGGCCGCCCCGTGCACAGTATTTTTCTGGGTGGCGGTACGCCGAGCCTGTTTTCACCCGATGCCGTCGATCAGTTGCTGGGTGCAGTCAGGGCGCGTGTGCGGCTGGAGGGCGGCTGCGAAATCACGCTCGAAGCCAATCCAGGCACGTTTGAGAAGGACAGGTTCAAGGCTTTTCGGGCCGCCGGCGTGACCCGTCTGTCAGTGGGTGTGCAGAGTTTCAATGACGACTACTTGAAGGCGCTGGGCCGTGTGCATGACCGTGCGCAGGCGATCGCTGCCGTCGAAGAAGCCGCGCAGGCCTTCGATACCTTCAACCTCGACATCATGTACGCGCTGCCGGGGCAGGATCTGGTGGCGTTGAGATCGGACATGGCACTGGCGCTGTCGCTGTCACCGCCGCATATTTCCATCTACCACCTCAGCATCGAGCCCAATACCTACTTCGCCAAGTTTCCGCCGCCGCTGCCTGACGACGACACAGCCTGCGAGATGCTGGACCTGATTACAGGGATGACAGGGCAGGCCGGTTTGCAGCGCTACGAAGTGTCGGCCTATGCCAGACCGGGTCACGCCTGCCGTCACAACCTCAATTACTGGAAATTCGGCGACTACCTCGGTCTGGGTGCTGGTGCGCACAGCAAACTCAGTTTCGCGCATCGGGTGGTGCGCCAGGTACGCTTTCGGGAGCCTGCCCTGTACATGGAACAGGCGCTGGCCCGCGAGTTTGTGGCACAGGAGACGCAAGTCAGCCGTGCGGATCTGCCGTTTGAGTTCATGCTCAACGCCCTGCGCCTGAAGGACGGCTTTGCCTTGCGGCTTTTTTGTGAGCGCACTGGTCTGCCCATGAGCGCCATAGAAAAGGAGTTGCAACTGGCGCAGTCCAAAGGCTGGCTGGAGCGGGATCTGGGCAGCGTCAATCCCAGTGTGCGTGGCTATGATTTCCTGAACGACCTGCAATCCCTGTTTCTTCCAGGGCAGACCTGACACCGGTCCGGAGGCTTATGGCTTGGGGCGCAGTGGGGCCGGCTGAGTAGCCAGTTCGTCCGGTACGGTGGCCGCAAAGGCCGGATCCATGTTCTTGTCGTCGGGTGTAATGGAATCTTCCCAAAGCGCCCAGGCAGTGTCGGAGTCAGACTCGCGTGCTTCCGGCACAGGAATAGGATCCGTTGCTGCGTACGGATGAACCTCAGGCAACTCTGGTCGTGAGGTCGCCTTCTCGGGGCTGGTTTCCAATAATTTCTTCATCGAGAAATAATTGTACGGCGCAAAACCATGACCGCGACTGGCACGGGGTTTTCGTGCTGGAGCGTTCTACCTGTTGTTGCGCTGGCGCGTTGCCAGATGGCGGCGACAACTGGCGTTGATGACGCGCAGTTCAGCCAGTGTGGCATCAATTTGAGTGCGCTTCTGTTCCAGTTCTTCAATCGCGGTGTCGGTTCGCTGAATCACGTAGCTCAATTGCTCGGCCCGTCCTTCGCCATGATCGCCATACAGGTCCAGGTAGCGTTTGATCTCCGACAGGGGCGAGCCGATGTCC
>CAZZLB010000169.1:0-6567 GCA_964654655.1 uncultured Rhodoferax sp.
GTGCAGCATCTTCTGTGTCAGACCTTTGGAGAGTGCTTCCATCACCGCTTCCACGTCTTCGCCCTTGGCCAGCAGCTTGCGGGCGCGACTCAGTTCGGCGGCACGCCATTCATCGGCCTGGGCATGGAGTTGCTGGATCAGGGGCACAGAGCTGCGCTGGTCCACCCAGTGCATGAAGCTTTGCACGCCGGCGTCCACAATCGCCTCTGCCTGCGCAACAGCTGCCTGCCGATTGGCTTGTGCCGTCTGCACCACACTGGCCAGATCGTCCACCGTGTACAGGTAGATGTCCTCCAGCGCCTTGACTTCGATCTCGATGTCGCGCGGCACCGCCAGGTCAATCATGAACATGGGTCGGTGCTTGCGGCGTTTGAGTGCGCGCTCCACTGCGCCCAGACCGATGATGGGCAGGGTGCTGGCGGTGCAACTGATGACGGCGTCAAACTCGTGCAGACGGTCCGGTAACTCGGCAAGATGCATGACCTCGGCGCCAAAGCGGCTGGCCAGCTTTTCACCGCGCTCCAGCGTGCGGTTGGCAATCGCCATGCTCTTCGGGTTCTTGGCGGCAAAGTGGGTGGCGCAGAGCTCGATCATTTCGCCAGCGCCGACAAACAGCACCTTGACCTGACCCAGATCCTCAAACAACTGCCCGGCCAGACGCACGCCGGCGGCAGCCATGCTGATCGAGTGGGCGCCGATTTCAGTCGAAGTGCGGACCTCTTTGGCAACGGCGAACGAGCGTTGAAAGAGCTGGCTCAGGGTGGTACCCAGGGCACCAGCAGATTCGGCAGCGCGCACGGCGTCCTTGATTTGTCCGAGGATCTGCGGCTCGCCAAGCACCATGGAATCGAGCCCGCTGGCAACCCGGAAAGCGTGGCGTGCAGCGAGTCCGTCTTCCATGGTGTAGGAGTGGGCGCGCAGCAGCGAAGGCGCGACGCCGCCGCTGTGCGCCAGCCAGTCCAGCGTGTGTTCCAGCTCGGGCTTGTCGCCGGCGCAATAGATTTCAGTCCGGTTGCAGGTGGAGATCAGGGCGGCTTCGGGTTGGCGCGAAAGGGCGTTGCGCAGGCCGTGCAGTGTGGGTGCCACCTGATCGATGGCGAAGGCAAAACGGCCGCGCAGATCGAGCGGCGCGGTCGTGTGATTAATGCCTAGTGCCCAGACTGCCATGGCCCGATTATAAAATCAGCCACCGATGACAGCCCTTGCGCTCCTGAATCATGTCCTGAATTTTCTTGCGCCCGCATTGTGGTTGGCCTTGCTGCTGCCACTGTTGAGTCGCTGGATCTTCAGAAAAAAAGGCAAGGGCCCCGGGCTTGGGCTGCAGGTGACAGTCAATTTTGCGCTGTGCCTGTTGGTGCTTGGCTTTGGTCTGTGGTTTTTTGGCCGTGATGGCAAGATGGCTACCTATCTGACGATGACCGTAGTCGGTGCCACGAGTCAGTGGCTTATGCTGCGCGGCTGGCGCGCTTAAGCTGCTGGCGAGAACAAGTCAACCCGATCGGTGATGATGCCGTCGGTACCCAATTCAAACAAGCGCTCGGCCGCCCACTCGTCGTTCACGGTGTAACTCAGGCAGCGCAGGCCCGCAGTCCTGGCCTGCGACACAGTGCTCTTGTCCCACAGAGTCTGGTTGCAGACCAGCGCGACACATCCCAGCGACTGTGCTGCCGCCAGCCAGTCGTTCCACAGGGTATCGAGAAGCAGGCCGCGTGGCAGCAGCGGCTGCGCGTCGCGTGCCGCCTGCAAGGCCTCGGGCCGGAAGGATGTCAACAGGGGCGGCACGGCGGCACCTTGCCAGAGCCTGGCGGCGTGCTGTGCTACCACTTCTCCGGTTAGTCGTTCAAGGCCAGGTGTGGGCTTGATCTCGATGTTCAGAAAGAAACCGTTGTGCAGGCAGTATCGGGCGATATGCTCGAAGCTTGGCACTGGCTCGCCGGCGAAGGCACGTGAATGCCAGCTGCCGGCATCGAGTTGCGACAAGGCAGCCCAGGCGTGATCGCCTGCGATGTTGCTGGCGTCCTCTGCGATCTGCCTCGGGCCATTGCTGGTGCGCTCCAGTGTGGCGTCGTGCAGCAGAAAGGGAACACCGTCGGCGCTGAGCTTGACGTCACACTCGAACATGCGGTAACCGTGGCTGGCACCGAGCCTAAAGGCAGCCAAGGTGTTTTCTGGTGCCAGTTTGCCGGCGCCGCGGTGTGCGATCCAGCGCGGGTAGGGCCAAGGGGGGAGTGTCATTGCGCCGCAGGCGAATTGGCTTCCACACGTTTGCCGGTATTCGCATCAAAGTAATGAATCCGGTTGGCGCGGGGCGTGACGCAGATGGTATTGCCAACGGAAGGTACGGGGTGCCCCTCCTCGATGCGGACAATCACCATTTCATCGCCACTGCCGTGTGCCCAGCGGCCATAAACCAGACGCTCGGCGCCCAGCATTTCGACCGTCTCGACGTGCAGTTCCCAGCCGGCTTGCGTGATCTCCAGATGTTCGGGGCGCACCCCGGTGATGACGCCGGGCAGCGCGCCCGGTGCATTCTTCAGCAGGTTCATGGGCGGTGAGCCTATAAAACTGGCAACAAAGGTGCTGGCAGGCCGCGAGTAGACTTCTTCAGGCGAGCCAAACTGCTCCATGACGCCAGCGTTCATGACGATCATGCGCTGCGCCAGCGTCATGGCTTCAACCTGATCGTGCGTCACAAAAAGCGAGGTGATGCCCAGTTCGCGGTGCAGTTTCTGGATCTCTAGGCGGGTTTGTGCACGCAGCTTCGCGTCGAGGTTGGACAGGGGTTCGTCGAACAGAAAGACTTTTGGATGGCGCACGATGGCGCGGCCCATTGCCACGCGCTGGCGTTGCCCGCCCGAGAGTTCGCGTGGCTTGCGCATCAGAAAGGGGCCGATTTCCAGAATCTTTGCTGCCTTGTCAACGCGGGTCTTGATTTCGTCGACCGGCACTTTGGCGATCTTGAGTCCGTAGGCCATGTTCTCGAACACGCTCATGTGCGGGTACAGCGCGTAGTTCTGGAACACCATGGCGATGTCGCGCTCGGAAGGTTCGAGGTCGTTGACGACGCGCCCGCCAATCGAAATTTCGCCTTCGGTGATCTCCTCCAGACCGGCCAACATGCGCAGCAGCGTGGATTTGCCACAGCCCGAGGGACCGACAATGACAACGAACTCGCCGTCACGAATCTCGGCATTGACGGTGTTGATAACCTGATTTGCGCCCTTGCCTTTTCCGTAGCGCTTGATGACGTTTTTAAATGTGATTGAGGCCATAGAAAGTTCCGTCATCGCGAGGCCGTAGGCCGTGGCGATCCATGTTGGTATGTCGCCGTTGCATGGATTGCCGCGTCGCTGCGCTCCTCGCAATGACGGTGAGTGAGTGAAACTGCTTTGCGTTCATTTCTCCGTATCCACCAGCCCTTTGACAAACCACTTCTGCATCAGCATGACCACGGTTGCCGGGGGCAGCATGGCAAGCAGCGCGGTGGCCATGACGACGTTCCACTCGTTCTGTGAATCACCGCCTGCCACCATCATCTTGATGCCGACCACCACCGGGTACATGCTCTCCGAGGTTGTAGCCAGCAGCGGCCAGAGGTACTGGTTCCAGCCGTAGATGAACTGAATTACAAACAGCGCGGCGATCGAGGTCTTGGACAGGGGCAGCAGGATGTCGAGGAAAAAACGCATCGGACTGGCCCCGTCCATGCGGGCGGCTTCTGCCAGTTCGTCGGGCACCGACATGAAGAACTGGCGGAACAGGAAGGTGGCAGTGGCAGAGGCGATCAGCGGTACCGTCAGGCCGGCGTAGGTGTTGAGCATGCCAAGGTCGGAGACGACTTTGTAGGTCGGACCGATGCGCACTTCAACCGGCAGCATCAGCGTCACAAAAATGGCCCAGAAGAAGAAATTCTTGAACGGGAAGCGGAAGTAGACGATGGCAAACGCCGACAGCAGCGAGATGGTGATCTTGCCAAAGGTGATGACCAGCGCCGTGACCAGACTGACCCACATCATGTGCACCACTGGCGCTCGCGAGCCAGCGCCCGCACCACCGCCGAGCAGTGCTTTTTCGTAAGTTGCCCAAAGATTGCTGCCGGGCAGCAGCGGCATGGGCGCCTGTACGATTTCCTGCGCCGTGTGCGTTGACGCCACAAAAGCCAGGTAAAGCGGAAAGGCGACCACCAGCACGCCCAGAATCATCACGGCATGCGCGAGAAATGTCAGGACCGGGTTGCGTTCAACCATGTCAGTAATTGACCTTCTTCTCGATAAAGCGGAACTGCACCACGGTCAGGGCAATCACGATGGTCATCAGCACGACCGACTGCGCGGCCGAGCCGCCCAGATCCATGGCCTTGAAGCCGTCGTAGTAAACCTTGTAAACCAGAATCGATGTGGCCTGCCCGGGGCCGCCGTGCGTGGTCGCGTCCACAATGGCAAAGGTGTCAAAAAAGGCGTACACCATGTTGATCACCAGCAGGAAGAAACTGGTGGGCGAGAGCAGCGGAAACTGGATCGTCCAGAAGCGCCGCCAGGGTCTGGCACCGTCGATGGCTGCGGCTTCAATCAGCGATTTTGGAATCGACTGCAGCCCGGCCAGAAAAAACAGGAAGTTGTAGGAGATCTGCTTCCAGACGGCGGCCATCACGATCAGTGTCATGGCGTGACCCTCGTTGAGCAGGTGGTTCCAGTTCAGGCCCAGCTTTCCCAGCGCATAGGACACCACGCCCAGCGAAGGCGAGAACATGAAGATCCAGAGCACGCCAGCCACAGCAGGTGCCACGGCATAGGGAACGATCAGCAGGGTCTTGTAGAACATCGCTCCGCGGATGACGTGGTCGGCAAAAATCGCCAGCGTCAGGGACAGGCCGATGCCCAGAATGGCGACCAGCAGCGAGAAGATGGCTGTGGTCTTGAAGGAGGACAGGTAGCTGGCATCGCTCCACAGTCGCTGGAAGTTTTCCATGCCAACCCACTGGGTCGAAATGCCAAAAGCATCCTGTACCTGAAACGATTGCAGCAAGGCCTGGCCCGCCGGCCAGAAAAAGAAGGCGCTAATCACGGTCACCTGGGGTGCCAGCAACAGCCATGGCAGCCAGGGTGACCGGAATTGAACGCGCTTTTCCACTTACTTGTTGGCTTTCTCGAAGCGCTCCAGATGCTCGTTGCCGCGCTTCACAATCGCTTGCAGCGCTTCCTGGGCAGACTTCTTGCCGCTCCAGACCTGTTCGAGTTCCTCGTCTTCCACCTGGCGCACCTGCACGTAATTGCCCAGGCGGATGCCGCGACTCTTGTCGGTCACCTTGCGGATCATTTGCGTCACCGCGATGTCGGTACCGGGTTTTTCCTTGTAGAAACCGGATTTTTCTGTCAACTGGTAGGCCGCGGTGGTGATCGGCAGGTAGCCAGTGCGCTTGTGGCTGGCCGACTGCACTTCGGGCCTGGAGATGAAGTTGAAGAAAGCTGCCACACCTTTGTATTCGGCTGGCTTCTTGCCGGCCATGACCCACAGGCTGGCGCCGCCGATGACGGTGTTCTGCGGTGCACCCGGCACATCCGGGTAGTAGGGCAGGGTGGCCAGGGCGTAATCAAACTTGGCGTTCTTGGCGACATTGCCATAGAAGCCGGCCGAAGTGGTGATCATGGCGCATTCGCCCGAAACAAAACTGGCTTCGGGCACATTGGCACGGCCCTTGTATATGAACAGGCCCTGTTTGGCCATGTTGGCGAGGTTTTCGATATGGCGCACATGCAGTGGTGAATCGACCTTCAGGCGGGCGTCCATGCCGGCAAGACCGTTTGATTTGCTGGCGAACTCGACGTTGTGCCAGGCCGAGAAGCTCTCGAGCTGGGTCCATCCCTGCCAGGCAATGGTAAGAGGACACTTGTGACCGCTGGCTTTGAGCTTGGCGGCAGCGAGTGCTACCTCGGGCCAGGTGGTCGGCGGTTTGGCGGTGTCAATGCCCGCGGCCTTGAACGCATCCTTGTTGATGTAGAAAATCGTGGTCGAACTGTTGAACGGGAAGCTCAGCATCTGGCCGTTGGGCGCGGTGTAGTAACCGGCGACAGCAGAAACATAGACCGTCGGGTCAAACTTGTAGCCTGCATCTTTCATGACCTGGCCGACCGGCACGATGGCGCCTTTGCTGGCCATCATGGTCGCGGTGCCTACTTCGAACACCTGCAGAATGTTGGGCGCATTGCCAGCGCGGAACGCAGCGATCGCGGCGGTCATGGATTCGTCGTAAGTGCCTTTGAAGGTCGGGACAATCTTGTAGTCCTTCTGACTGGCGTTGAATTCCTTGGCCAGGTCGTTGACCCACTCGCCATTGACGGCGGTCATGGAGTGCCACCACTGAATTTCAGTCTGGGCCTGAGCGGATACGGAAAAAGCCGCTGCGATAGCAACGGCGGCGATCTTGAAATTCATGTGATCTCCTTCGTGGAAAAAGTCAAGCATAGCGCCAGATTGTGACGACAGGACGTCATCAATATGTCAATCAGCGCAAAACTTGATTAAGCGCATATTTTGCCCTGTAGCGCAACCGGGTTTTCCTCAGGCAGG
>CAZZLB010000170.1:0-6532 GCA_964654655.1 uncultured Rhodoferax sp.
CCGCCGCCAGCGCAAGCTTACACCGAACGGCGCGTTTGGAAGATACAAGGGGTGAGCCACAGCCGGATGGCAGATACGGAAACGAACGAGGAGACGTCCATGAAGACCCGCATCAACGAAATGTTCGGCATCCAGCACCCCATCATCCAGGGCGGGATGCACTATGTGGGCTTTGCAGAGATGGCGGCGGCGGTGTCGAACGCCGGCGGCCTCGGCATCATCACCGGCCTCACCCAGCGCACGCCGGAGCTGCTCGCGAACGAGATCCGCCGCTGCCGCGAAATGACGGACAAGCCGTTCGGCGTGAACCTCACCTTCCTGCCCTCGCTGTCGACCCCGGATTATCCGGGCTACATCAAGGCGATCATCGACGGCGGCGTGAAGGCCGTCGAAACCGCCGGCAACAACCCGGCGAAGTGGCTCCCCGCGCTCAAGGAAGCGGGGATCAAGGTGATCCACAAATGCACGTCCGTCCGCCACTCGCTGAAGGCGCAGGAGATCGGCTGCGATGCGGTGAGCGTCGACGGCTTCGAATGCGGCGGGCATCCGGGCGAGGACGACGTGCCCAACATGATCCTGCTGCCCCGCGCCGCCGACGAGCTCGACATTCCCTTCGTCGCTTCGGGTGGCCAGGCCGATGCACGTTCGCTGGTGGCCTCGCTCGCCATGGGCGCCGATGGAATCAACATGGGCACCCGCTTCATCGCAACCAAGGAAGCGCCGGTGCACGAGAATGTGAAACAGGCGATCGTGGCCGCATCCGAGCTCGACACCCGGCTGGTGATGCGCCCGCTGCGCAATACCGAGCGCGTGCTGCACAACGCCGCGACCGATCGACTGTTGGCCAAGGAGCGCACTCTGGGCGACAAGCTCAAATTTGACGACATCATCGAAGAAGTGGCCGGCGTCTACCCGCGCATCATGCAGCAGGGCGACATGGAAGCGGGCGTCTGGTCCTGCGGCATGGTGGCCGGACTGATCCACGACATTCCGAGCGTCAAGGAACTGATAGACCGCATCATGGCGCAAGCCGAGGACATCATCCGCCAGCGGCTGGGCGGCATGGTTGATGCCTGAACACGCTTTGCTCAGAGTTTGCAGGGATCGTCGTAGGGGCTACAAATCCTGGAACAAGCTGTCCGCCACCGGACACCGAGGTTGTACAAGACTGCGCACTAGTGCGAAAGAGCTATAGACCGTGGGTAATCTTGCGCATAGCATCATCTGGTGACGCACAGTCCAGAAACGGCATATCAAAAGCATGTACGAACCGCTGTCCAAATATCAGATCGGCTACTGGTCGAATGACAGTGAAGCAACCAGACACTCAATCTTGAGGAACATCGCGGAAATTGCTTTGCTACGGCTGCCAGGAAGCAGGCCAGTTTGCCGGTAAGGAAAGAATCGATTGTCATGGCGGCCATCAGGGATGACCGCAAGACGCTCCGACCCTATTTGGTCGTCGCGGTACTTTTGATCGCTGCGGTTGGTGTCTTCGTCAACGACGCACGGACAATTATTGGCGCTGAAGAAGCAGAAGAGGATTCCAGCAAGATACTTCTGCTGATGGGAAGTTTCCTCAATGGCTTGCAACAGACACAGATCGAGTTGCAAAGATTCCTTCTTACCGGAGACCCGGCGCACCTTCGTTCCTATCAGCAAGAAAGGGAACGAAGCATCAATCGGATTCCGGCGCTCAAGCAGATCGTGAAGAATGATGGCCCCAGCGGATCTTCGCCAAGAATCGAGTCAACTGCTGAAACTCAGGTCAAGTACCTGGATGAACTCGACCGCATGGCTCATCTGAGATCCAGTCAAAGTGATACAGCGCTGGTAGGGGTCGAGGACAGCCGGACCGCTCGGCTCTATTTGCAACAGATCCAGTTGTTGTTGGCAGATGTTGAGCGGGACATTACAGAAATGCGCCAGGCGACCAACGAACATGTTGCCTCTAGCGTCCAACGGGCCAGCATCAGCATACTGATTGTCAGTATCCTGCTCATCGTGATTCTGGGGATTGGTTATCGAAACACTTCATACGCGCTCGCCACAAATCGCAGACTGACCGAGCAACTGTTGCATGAGGCCATGCATGACACACTCACGCTATTGCCAAACAGACGTTTCTTCAACGATTGGCTGGAGAAATCGGTGGCGATGGCCCAGCGCAATCACTTTTCCATTGCCGTCCTGTTTATCGATCTCGATGGATTCAAACAGGTCAATGATCGATTTGGCCATGATGCGGGTGATCAGGTGCTCCGGGTTTCTGCAAATCGCTTTCAAGGCCTCATGCGTGGATCCGACGTGCTCGCACGACTTGGCGGCGACGAATTTGCAGTACTTGTTTCACAGTCACCCGTCAATGAAGAGCTATCGGTTTTTGCGGAACGGCTTATTGGCTCCATGGCCGAGCCCATCAGTATCGGAAGTAATGCAGTAAAGGTTGGCATCAGCATCGGCATCGCTGTCTTTCCCAGAGATGCCAAGACGGCAGACGCGCTCATTCGTGCTTCAGACGAGGCAATGTATAGCGCCAAGGCGCAAGGAAAAAATCAGCATTGTTTTGCGCCGTCGCCAGTCATGTAGAGCCCCCCGAGCGGTACACTTCCTGCGGCACGTGCTTGTAGGCCAGGACGCTCTGATTGTCCCAAGGCAGGTCGAGCTGTCGCGATGCGGCCGTGGGTGAGGTCCGCCCTTATTTCACGGCGTCCGACAACTCCCCCAGTGCCTTGCGGTCGCGGTTGCGCGTGCGCTTCTCGGCCTTCTTTTTCTCCAGTTCCTTTTCGGCCGCTGTGGGCTCCACGGGCATCGGTTTTCTCGGCAGACGGGCGTCGGCCATGGCGGCGTTGTAGACCAGCGTGGCGAGCACCACGGCGGCCTGCTTCATGTCTTCTGCGATGGCGTGATCGAAGGAATCCACGTGCGTGTGGTGCAGCCGCGTGCCGTAGTCCAGCGGGTCCTGGATGAACTGAAAGCCGGGCAGGCCAACGCGGTCAAAGGACACATGGTCGGTTGAGAACGAGGCATTGTTGGTGATGGTGCCATCGCTCAGGTCGGCCACCTGGCCAAACCATTCGGCAAAGAGGGTGCGCGCTGCCGCGTTGCCCTGCGTCGAGATGCCACGAATCCGGCCGCTGCCGTTATCGACGTTGAAGTAGGCCGACAGCAAATCGTGGTCTTTCAGTTTGCTGATGGGCCAGCCCGGGCTGCTCCAGAGCCAGGGACTCAGATCGCGCTCTTTCGGATCGCTCGGTTTGGGGCGCGTTGCAAAGTGCTGTTCCACGTACGCGCTGGATCCGTTCAAGCCCTGTTCCTCACTGCTCCACAAGCCCAGGCGGATGGTGCGCTTGGGCTGTAAATTGATCGCTTTGAGGATGCGGATGGCCTCCATCGTGATCGCCACGCCTGCTGCATTGTCCACACCGCCAGTGGCGCCGTGCCATGAATCCAGATGCGCGCCCAGCATCACGATTTCCGGGTTCGCACCGCTGCCGGTGATCTCGGCCAGTGTGTTGTGCGTATTCACATCCTCGTCATGAAAGCGCGCCTGGACGTTGAAGGAAATCCTGGGCGTCACGCCAGCCTCCAGCAGGCGGGCCAGCAGGTTGTACTGCTCAACGCTCAGCATCAGGGAAGGCACCGGGAAAGTCTTTCCGACCCGGTGGTTCTGCCCCATGACCCGAATCAGGCCGCCGTCCCAGGAACTGCGAAACAAGGCGCCGCTGACCTGTTCGGTCTTGAGAAATTGCTCGCGCGCCAATCCGAATCGATGCACTTTCTGGCGCTCCGCGATGCTGTCCTCTGGCGCGTCCGCCTCGCTTGCACGTGCCTTGAGATTGAAGTTCTTCATCTCGGCCAGCTCGGCTGCCGTATAGCGCTTCGAGAGCTCGCGCTTGGGCTCTTCGACGTCCAGCGGTTCATTGAGCATGACCACCTTGTTTTTCAGCTTGCCCCGGTACTTTTGCAACTCCGCCTCGTTGACTGCGTCAAGGTAGATGACATCTGCCTCCAGCACACCTGCGGTGCCGGGTGTCCAAGCCAGTGGAATGGCTTGCAACGAAGTCTTGCGCGGCGACAACAGATCGATGCTCGCTTTTTCAAAGCTCCAGCCCCGGCCAAACGCAAACGGCTCCAGATGCGCGTTGCTCAAACCCCAGCCCTGCAAACGCTCCAGGGTCCAGCGGCTGGCTTCGCGCATCTGCGGCGAGTTGGTCAGACGTGGCCCGATCCTGTCGGTCAGGTGCTGCAGCGTCTGCATGACCTGCGAGTGGTTGAAGCCCTGATCGCGGATGCTGTTGATGACTTCGGGGTCCGTCTTTGCCCGCGCCAGGGGTGCAAGCAACAGACAGCAGACGGCAACAAGACAAGGCAAGTTTTTCATCAGACAAAGCTCCGGTGCGGCGGCAGGGCGGATGGCCCCGGGCGCATGATATCGGGAATGCGGACCCAGCGGCGTAGGGCCTTGCGGATCAGGACGACACCCCCCGCTCCACCAAGGCCTCAAAGTCCTCAATCGGCAGGGGTCTGCTGAACAGATAGCCCTGGTACTGCCGGCAGCCCATGCCTGCAAGAAGCTCGCGTTGTGCTGCCGTCTCGACCCCTTCTGCGATCACTGACATCCCCAGGCTGTCCGCCAGAGTAACGACAGTTCTCGCGATGGCAGCATCGTCCGGATCCACCAGAATGTCCCTGACAAATCCCTGGTCAATCTTGAGCTGGTCCAGCGGTAGCCGCTTGAGGTAGGACAGTGACGAATAGCCGGTACCGAAGTCATCGAGCGCAAAGCTGACTCCACGGGCCTTCAGTGCATTCATTTTTCCAATGACACTCTGCACATCGGTGACCAGCATGGATTCGGTGAGTTCAAGTTTGAGCCGGTGCGCCCTGGCGCCCGTGCGCTGAAGCGTCCCCAGTACCTGGTCGACGAAGTCCCTCTGATGAAACTGCCTCGCACTGACGTTCACCGCAAGGGTCAGCTGCGACAGCCTGGGCTGGCTTTCCCACAGGACCAGCTGCTTGCAGGCGGTCTCCAGAACCCAGTTTCCTATGGGCAGAATCAGCCCGGTCTCCTCGGCCAGCGGGATGAACTCTGCGGGTGACACCATACCCCGCTTCGGATCGGGCCATCGCAACAATGCCTCTGCGCCGGTGATCTGGCCGTCCTGCGTCACCTGAGGCTGATAGTGCAGAACAAACTGGGCCTTCTCAATGGCCTCCAAGAGCCCTGCCTGCATCGCAATCCTTGCATTGACGATGTCCTGCATCCCGGGATCAAAAAAACGAAGCATGTTTCGGCCCTTGGCCTTGGCCTCATACATGGCCAGCTCCGCCCGCTTCAAGGGTTCGGCCGCAGGCTCGACGTGGTCACCGAAGAGTGACACGCCGATGCTGGCGCTGCAGCTTGGTTCCTTGCCATTGACGGCAAAGGGTTGCTTTAGCGCGTCCAGAAGTCTTCTGGCCGCTGTTTCGGCGCGCGCAACGGCACTCTTCGTGTCCTGATCCAATGGTTTCAGAAGCAATACGAATTCGTCACCTCCAATACGGGCCACGGTTTCTCCCTCGCGCGCGCAAGTGCTCAGGCGACCGGCAAACTGCTGGAGCAGCAGGTCGCCTTGCTCATGACCCAGGGCATCGTTCAGGTTCTTGAAACTGTCCAGATCGATCAGCAACAGTGCCCCCAGGCGATTCTGGTCTTCTCCGGCAATCATGTCCTGCTGCAGCTGAATGATCAGCTTGCGGCGATTGGGCAAACCAGTCAGCAGGTCGAAGAACGCCAGATTTTCGATTTGCTCCTCTGCAGCTTTGACAGAGGTGACGTCCCGGAAGGTGGCAACATAGTGCGTCAGCAAGCCCTCTTCATCCATCACTGTGCTGATGTTCAGTTGTTGCGGATACACCGTGCCATTCTTGCGTCGGTTCCAGATTTCGCCTTGCCACTGGCCGGTGCGGGCGACGCACTCCCACATGCCGCGATAGAAGTCAGCGTCATGTTTGCCGGAACTGAGCAGCCGGGGTGTCTGGCCCACTGCCTCGGCGGCGGTGTAGCCTGTGATCCTGGTAAACGCGTTGTTGATGCGCAGAATCACCTGCTTTGGGTCGGTGATAAACATCGCTTGCTGCGATTCGAAGGCGACCGACGCAATGCGCTGTGCCTCCTCGGCCAGCTTGCGGCCCGTGATGTCGCGCTGGATTGAAATCCAGTGCGTGTACCAGCCGGCCTCGTTGGCCATCGGAGCAATGTCGATCTCGCTCCAGAATTCGCGGCCATCCTTGGTGTAATTGAGCACTTCCTCACGCACTGGCTTCCACTGCCTGAGGGCTTGCCCCATGCGCTTGATCGTCGCCGGATCGGTTTTTGCTCCTTGCAGCATGCGCGGCGTTCCACCCAGAGCTTCTTCGCGCGTGTAGCCGGTGGTACGCTCATAGGCGTCGTTCACAAACACAATGCGCGGGCCGGGCAAGTCAAACGGTTCAGCCTCGGTGATGACAATCACGTCATTGGCCCGGTCGATACATTTTCTGAACAGAT
>CAZZLB010000171.1:0-3103 GCA_964654655.1 uncultured Rhodoferax sp.
GCTTCAGGTCGGACGATATGGCTATCTTCAGGTTGGGCAGGCGCAAGGCAGCTTGCACCTGGGCAGTGGCATGCGGCGCCAGCCAGACTTCATAGCCCTGAATCAAATGGACCTTGCGACCCTTGGCGGAAGGCATGCGGTGCATCCACACGGCAGTTTCCCACCAGGTGGCAATGATGATGTCGGCGTCGGGCACATCGCTGGCGTCAATCGCGCGTGGGCGATCAAGGATCTTGTGCGGTACACCAGACAGTTGGATATGCCCTGGCTGCGCTACCCCATCGTTTCGCAGCGTTTGCCAGTCCCGTCGCAGGAAAGCGCGCAGCTTTTCGCGCCAACTCAGCCGGTCCGGTGCGCAGGTCACCACCAGCACCTGGTGGCCGCGTGCCATCAACTGCTGCGCATAAATGGCAACGACGCGGTTGCCACCGGTCAGGTTGTCAGACGGCAGTAGAAAGGTGATGCGCATGGTCTTACTTCAACAGGGCCTTCAGTGCCGAGTCCAGAGCCCATCCCGACAGCAGGCCGACGCCGAAGGCAGGCAGCCAGATTCGCTCCGAGGCGAGCGTGAGAAGCTGATGGCGGTACTTGAACCACAGGGCCACCGGCCAGCTGGCGAACTGACTTGCAACCACTGCGGCAATGGCACCTTTTTCACCGGCGGCAGCGAAGCCGGCTGGTATCAGTAGTGCCAGACTGAGGGCCCGTACGCTGTTGCTGGCGCTGACCCAGACCGGTTGCCCTTTGGCAAACATCAGTTGCTCCACCACCTGGTGCCTGATCGCCAGCAGCCCCAGGCCCAGCCATTGCAGCATCCACCCGGCGTTCTGATAGCGATGGTCGTAGAGCAGGTCAACGATCCAGTGCCCGGACATGAAGATGCCGCCCGCCATGACGCCCAAAAATGCATCGGCCAGTTGTTGGACGCGCACATAAACCCGTACCGCACTCTCGCTATCACGGCGCAAGGCTTCGCTGAGCGTTGAAAAGATGATGTGTGCGTTCAGGCTGGCGTACACGCTCATGACCGCCATCATCAGGGTTGTGGCAATCGAGAAGACGCCGAAAGTCTCGGTCGTCAGGCTGCTGCCAAGAATCAGCTTTTCGCCATGGGCTGCCAGAAATCCGATCACGGACGAGACGAAAATCCACTTGCCAAAACCAACGATCTCATCGGCACAGGACCTGTCCCACCCTGGCTTGCAGGAGGGGCCGGGCAGATACCAGTGGCTCATGGCGGTTCTGGCGGCTGCCGAGACCAGGGTGCCCGCCAGCAGGCTCCAGACGGAACGGGTGGCCAAGGCCAGGGCCAAGGTGACCACCATGGCAATGCCCTGGGTGATGACCTCCAGGCGAGTCAGATAGGCGACCTTGAGCTCGCGCTGCGCGATCGCCAGTTTCATGGATTCAAGACCCTGCAACAGGGCGCAGAGGCTGAAGACCGCAATCATGATCGGCAGCCGTGGGTCTGCGTAAACCGTTCCGCTCTGGAAGTAGCCGATTCGACCCGTCAGGTGAAAGCCCAGTGCAATCATCAGCACAACAGTACACAGCAAGGCACCACGCAGTAATTGCACGGACCATGCGGTGCCGAGGAATTTGTGTTGTGTGCCGCGCTCGCTCTTGACCACGCTCTGCCAGACGCCCAGATCGGAGAACATGACCAGCGCAAAGTACAGGGTGTTGACGGCTGCGACCAGTCCAAATGCTTGCGGAACCAGAAGCCGTGTCAGGATCAGGTTGCTCAACAGCCGCAGGGCCTGCGATGAAATGTTGCCACCAAGCAGCCAGCCTGTGGCTTGCAACATGCGCTGCTTCAAAGAGGGGGTTGCGCCTGAGGCCGCGCTGATGGGTTGCATCGGGGTCAGGACCTGGTGGCGCCAAATTGCGAAAAGAGGCTGCTCAGCCGGGCCACATTGCGCCCGAGGTCAAAGTCGGCCAGGACCTTTTCGCGGGCCGCCTCGGCCAGCGACCGTCTCAATTCCGGCTCTTGAATCAGACCTCGCAGTTGCGAGGCAAGACTTGAAATATCCCCAGGCGTTGCCAGCAGGCCGGTGCACTCATGTTGTATCAACTCCGGAATGCCATTGACCGGGGTCGAGACACACGGCACGCCGCTGGACATGGCTTCCATCAGCACGACGGGAATGCCCTCGGCCAGACTGGCCAGAACAAAAATGTCGGCGCGTGCAAATTGCGCTCGCACGGCCTCCTGGTTAAGGGATCCGGTCAACTGAATGTGTTGCTCCAGATTCAGGCGTGCGACAGCCTGTTCAATGCGCGTGCGATCCGGGCCATCGCCGACCATGGTCAAGGCGAAATCAAGACCTTCGTCGCGCAACTGTGCGCAGGCTTGCACAATCAGTATCTGTGCCTTGGCCGAGGACAGGCGACCGACGCAGAGCAGCTTGGCCGGGGTCTCACGCAACGGACGCACCGAATAGGTGAACTGCGCCGGATCCACGCCCAAACGGCAGACCTGCAGCTTTGGCCAGTTATCGGGGTGACTGATGCGCATCAATTGCCCCTTGGCGAATTGACTGATGCAAATCACGCCGTCAGCTTCCTGCATTTTCAGGGGCAGGTGTTGACCGAAGACATCATCGAACTCGTCTGGACCATGGATGGTGTAGGACAGATGACAGTTCGTGAGGCGCTTGACCAGCACACCCACGGTAGCACCGACACTGCCAAAGTGAACGTGGAGAAATTGCAGACCATGCTGTCGCATCCAGCGTGCCACCAGCGCCGCTTCGGCAACATAGGCCAGGCCATACAGCCAACTGCCGTTCTTGCCAAGGCCCAAGCCCAGACGCAGCGTGCGCCACAGACTGCCGGGGGATCTGATGCACCAGTACAGCAATGCCGACAAGGCACCGAAGGCACCTTGGGCTTTGACAAAGAAAGTGTTTTTCGCTTCCTGCTTTTCATACGCTTCCATTGCTTCGGGTGCCCGATCAGGCGCATTGATGGAGGCGGTGAAGATGGTGTGACCCAAGGCACGTAGGCCTTGAATTTCGCGCAGGATGAAGGTATGCGAAACGGCTGGGTAACAGCTGACCAGGTAAGCCATCGCGGGTGGGTTCTTGTTCATGAGTTTTGG
>CAZZLB010000171.1:3203-6521 GCA_964654655.1 uncultured Rhodoferax sp.
CGCCCATGATGACATTGGATGAATCGACGGGCCGGCCGACAGCTTCCTGCAGACGTGCCAGACTCCACAGGCGCAGCCAGCGCTCAAAAATAACACGTCGGCACCACGCCAGTGGCATCAGTACACGTGCCAGTACTGCCTTGCTCGTTCCGGTCTTGCGATGGGGCGCATTCATTTGTAGTCAACCAGCGCAATTTCCGACCGGTGTCGTCTTGCATGGCGCCACTTGAGCTGTCCGAACAGGGCAGGAATCTTCTGCAAATGTGCGTGCACCGCATACTGTGAGCACAACGCCCATTGGCCGGGTGCCTTCCAGGCGCAGCGCTGCACGGTACGGGCCAGGAACAACAGCGCCAGTGCGACCAACACCAACGCGAATGCGGTACTGAGCCAAAGCGATGCCACGAAGACAAAAGGCGCCAGAACGAAAACAATCCCATGACGAAAGTCACGGCGTGCCTCGTGTTGCCAGAGAATGTCACCGCGCAGGCGCATGCGCTCGGCCACCTCGGCGTAGGCGATACCGGAGCGGTACGCCCGCAGCCAGTAGGCGCGAAAGGAACGGACCGCCAGGTCGTGCCGTGTCATGGGAGCGTCAACGTGCTCAATTTCCCAACCGCCAGCGCGCAGGCGGGCGCACAGCTCGGGCTCCTCGCCCGCTTTCAGGGAGGGGTCAAAGCCGCCCACCTGGGCCAGCGCAGCGCGACGTACCAGTACGTCGCCGCCGAAGTAGAGGGTACGACCGACCGGGTAAATCCAGTCCAGGTCCAGCACCCTGGTGTATAACGATTGCTCGGGCCTGGACTCGCGTCGGTGACCCCAGACTGCACACAGTCCGGGGTCTGACAAGGTGTCAATCGCGCGCCGTACAAAATCGGGGTGCAGGTCGGTGTCGCCGTCCAGAAACAGCACATATTCGCCGCGCGCTGCTTGCCAGCCCAGGTTACGCGCCTTGGCGGCGCAGGGGCTGGCATCGTCAAGAACGATGACTCTGGCGCCCAACGTCTGGGCGCTCGCAACACTTTGATCGGTGGAGCGGGAGTCCACATAGATCAACTCATGACTTGTGCTTCCCCAGTGCGCCTGCGCAACAGATTGCAGGCAGCGTTCGAGGCGATCGCCCTCGTTGCGGCCGATCACGACGACCGAGACGTCGATCCGGGTTGGAGGCTGGTTGCTCATTTACTTGCTTAGCGTATTGAGGGTCGTGCCGAAAGTAAGCACCGAGATGAAGGGAGAAATCTGGCGCATGACATAGCCGAAATCGGCAAGCGTTCTCTTTGGAATAAAGACCACATCACCGTCCTCCAACGCATAGTTGACACGCCGCGATACATTGATCAAATCGGAAAAATCGACCACCTCGACCTTGTTGGCACCCGCTCGGTAGATGCCAATTTGTTCAGGCGCTGCGTCCTCCGTGGGACCACCAGCCTGTGCCAGCACGTCTAGCACGCTCATGCGCGGGGTGAGTCGATAGGACCCGGGCTTGGGAACTGAGCCCAGTACATACACAGAGGTGTCGGACGAGTCCGGAATGAAGATGATGTCGCCCTTTTTCATTCGCAGGTTGTAGTTGGGGTCACCGTTCAGGAGGGCTTTGAGATCGACCCAGATCAGCTTCTCGCGGCCACGCATGATGGCGCAGCGGGTCAGCGTCGCCTGCTTGTCCAGAATGGGCATGGCACCGGCGTTGGCCAGCACTTCCGCCAGCGTGGGTGGATGGGCGAACTTCTGCACGCCGGCTCGTTCGACACGTCCCAATACAGTTACCTGATTGGATGTGTACTGATCTACCGCCAAGGTGGCGTGTGGCTGGGTAAAAAATGGCTGCAATTTCCGGGTAATGGCATCCAGCGCAGCTTCACGGGTGAAGTCATTCAAGAATACATCACCCATGATGGGGACCGTGATCTTTCCGTCCGGGCCAACCGTGTGGGTGCCGCTGACCTCAGGGCGCCCAAAGACGTCGAGCTTGAGCACGTCGCCGCTACCGATGCGGTACACAGGATTGACGGATTCTTCCAGCAATGCGAGGTCTTCCCTCGACATCAGGGCGCCGCTGGTGGCTTTTTCGACGGGCTTGAAATTCGGGTTGATACTGGCTGCGTCAGGACGCCCGCCGCCTGGAGCGGCGCAGCTCGCCAGCAGGGTAGCGCCGCACAAGAGCAGCGCACGCGTCAGAGCACCCGGGAAGGATTCGAAATTCATGAGGCAGGATGCTAGCGACCCCACGCAAAACAGCGTCACAGAAGTGTGAACTGAAGTGAAATGTCAAGACAGCCAACTGGCTGCGGGCAGTTCAGTTGTCTGCTGCAAAAGACGAACAAAGTTCCTTCAAGCGCTCGACATCGCTGTGCAGAGTCCGCGGCACCGGCAAGTCGAACAGGGCGCAAAGGGCACCAATACGGTAGCGCCAGTCGTGAAAACTGAGGCTGTGAAAAATATTGCTGCGCCGCTGTTGTTCCATTTCGGCGTTGCGCGCCAGCAGGTCGACCAGTTGGTCGGCAGCCTCCGCAGGATCGGTTGAAAGCTCAAGCGTTGCCCCGGGCCAGAACAGCATTTCGTCGGCCATGCGAGATATGGGTCGCCTGCCCGCCACAATGCAGCCTGACAAAAGTGATTCGAGCCAGCGGCTGGTCACCATCATGGAACGTGGCCGGTTCCCCTGTGGCTCCACGTAGAGATGGAAGGCCAGCGAGATGCGCGACCGGTGCAGCAGCTTGAACAGCATGCCACGCTCCAGTGGCACGCTCGCACCTGCCAGGTTGCCCAATGGCGAATGCAGGTAAAGGTAGGGCGAACCGGCCGGATGAAAGCGCTGCGAAAAGCATGCCTGGTAGCTCGGTGGCGTTCGCCCGAAGCCCATCACATCGATTTCGCGTTCCTGCGTCTTGCGCGGCACCCACGTCAGGCAATCAGCGCCCTGGTACAACTGATGGACCGGAATCTGGAACCGGTTCCTCGGGTAGTCCACGTCTTCGTGCGCGGTCACAGTGATGGCGTCGAACTGTGCCGTTTCCTTGACAAAGCCGCTCTGGAAATACGAGTCTGTGACGAAGCCAAAAATCTTGCCGAATTTCTTCCGGCAATCAGGAATGGCATTGATCATGGCCAGGTCACCAGGGCTGCGGGCCACCACGATCAAAACGTCACCGCCACCGGTTTGCACCGGCTCAAAATGGACCTGGTGCGGACGCAGCATGCGAACCGGCCAGGCAGCGGGTACCGGTTTGGGCGAGATCACCTCTGCGTCGAAGTAATGTGCCAGCAATTCGGCAAGTTCATCAATGGCAACCCAGCCTGCGTGCGGCGAAG
>CAZZLB010000172.1:0-6519 GCA_964654655.1 uncultured Rhodoferax sp.
CAATGGCCGCGCCCTGCCCCTGCAATCCACCGGCACCACTGGCGAATACGCCGCCGGCGTGCGCTACAAGGCCTGGAACCCGCCCTCGGCGCTGCATCCCAGCATCGGCATTGATACGCCACTGACCTTTGACATTGTCGATACCTGGATGAAGCGCTCGCTCGGTGGTTGCCAGTACTACGTGGCCCATCCGGGTGGCCTCAACCCCGATACCTTCCCGGTCAACGCCTATGAGGCCGAGAGCCGGCGCATGGCCCGCTTTGCCGCCATGGGACACACACCCGGCACGCTGGTCGTGCCGCCAGCCACCATCAACGTGGCGGCGAGCCGGGAGTTTCCGTTCACGCTGGACTTGCGCCGGGGCTAGTGTTTTTTCGCTCGACTTGCGCACAGGCGTCGGTCTGCGTCAGAGGTAACATCCCGACTTTCGTCATATTGCCCGAGGCGACTGCTGATGAACGCTGCCCTGTTCTCTACCATCCCTTTGCTCATGTGCATGGGTTATTTTTTTATGGGTTCACTGCCGCTGCTGGTTCTCAAGCATGACACGCCGATGGACTCGCGTTTCATTCGCGGCTTCTTCAACACCTACTATGTTGCGGTGCTTTGCGCCGCCACCGTTCCCATGATCAGTTTCGCCTTGGTCGGTCAGGCTGCTTTTTCGGTGTGCATGGCTGCAATAGCCGTACTCGCCCATCTTCTGCGCAAGAAAGTTCTCCCGTACATGGATGAGTTGCGACTTCGCATCGAGAGCGCGGAATCCACTGCCATTGCGGATTTCCGTCGTATTCACATCGTGGGCATGGCTCTCAACTTTGTCCAGTTGGCAGTGCTGGTGTGGGGAATGTTCCACTTCTTTCGATAGCCCTGCGTTCCAGGGCCCTGCGAACATCGCGTGGGTCCATTCCGTACATCGCGGCGAACCCGGCCACCGTCTCGCCACTGGCCTCGAAGGCGCGGCGCAGCGCCTCCTGCCGGGCGCGCGCCTGGTCGTACTCGGCAAAGGCTTCGGCCAGCAACGCGTTGGCGTCTTCGTCCTTGCCATGCATGCGCGCCTGGTAATCCTTGCTGCTCAGGCCCGATGCCTCAAACGCAGTCAACACCTGCTTTCGCAGCCTGGGCCGCAAGTCATGCGTACTGCGGCCTTGCCGACGCCTAAAGAGTTCCAGCAAGGCCAGATAGACGTGCTCTGGCGCGACATCTTCCACAGGCAAGCCCTGCAGATCGTGACGCGGTTTCCCAGCGGCAACGCTTTGCAGGTAAGGCGTGGAACGGGTATGCACGCCGAGCGCCGCCTTCAGACTCGCGCGCTCCAGCTGATCCGGATGCCTGGCCAGCAGATCCTGAAAGACGCCAAGTTTGAGTGGCAGGAATTCGGCGCCAAACAACTGCGGATAAAGTTCAAACAATTTCTGCAGCACCGGCAGCACGGAAGCGCGCCGACCGGCCCGAGGGCTCGCTAGCCCGCGCGCTGCAGGCGTATCCGCCACTGCATCCGGCACTGCTGCGCCGGGCTCAGGCAGCGGCGGGTTTTCTGTTGAGCTTGTCATCAGGGCAAATCCAGACCCAAAAATTCCGCCAGAACCGGCGTGCTCATGGCGCCATCACGGCTCACGGTCTGACCAGTTTTCAGATTCTTGGCGACCACAAAGGGTACGGCCTCGGCGCCAAAACTGTTCAGAAGCTGTGTGTTGCTCTTGATCGCTTTCTCGATGTCTGCCGGAACGCTGCTGGATCCCGAAATACCGCCCTTGCCTGCCAGGAACGACGCTTCGTGTTCACTCATCAAGGCTCCCGGGTTGAGCGCCGTCAGCAAGGCAGCACCCTGCGCCGAGCTGATCGCGTTGATCATACCCACCGGAATCCAGACAAACTTGATCTTGCCATGCAACGCTTCGGAGGCTTGCCACAGGTGGCCACAATGCGGACATTGCGTATCAAAAAAGACGTAGACCGTGTTGGCGCTCATCAGCGAACCAACGGCAAAACCCTTGGCCTGGGCCGCTACCGTAGCGACCGAAATCTCCCGCTTGGCCGGCGCCGACGAGTTGCCAGCGTCCTGCGGCGAACAGGCCGGCAGCCAAAGGCTCAGGGTCATCAGGACCGGGAACAACAATCGATGGAGTTTCAAGGAGTACCTCTTGGGATGCCGTGGTGGGAAGCTGACAATTCAGCGAGCTCAGGGCGCGCATCTTACCGTGGACAGCCCACGATGGTGCAGCGCTGGCATACTTGGGGTCAGTGAACGACGCTACTTCCTCACCTTCTGCCGAGAGTACCAGTGCCCTGCCCGATCTGCAGGCGCTGGCGCACTCCGGCATCGCCGTCCCTGGGCATTTTGACGAACTGCGCTGCGCCGCAAGCAGTTCCGATGGCACAGAGCGCCCATTGACAGCAGTCTGGCAGCAATTTTTTGAGACCGCGTCGGCTCACGACGGGCCTGACCTGGACCAGCGCTGCAGCACGCTCGAGCGCCAGATTCGCGACAACGGCGTGACCTACAACGTCTATGCGGATGAAGGTGGTCCGCAACGACCCTGGTCGCTCGACCTGTTTCCCTTGCTGATTGAACCCGAGGGCTGGCAGCAGATCGAGGCCGGCATCCTGCAGCGCGTGCGCCTGCTTGAACGCATCATGGCCGATGTATACGGCCCACAGCAGTTGCTGGAGCGTGGCCTGCTGCCTGCGGCCCTGGTGCAGGGTCACCCCGGCTATCTGCGGGCCATGCGTGGCGTTGAGCCGGTCGGTGGCACCCGTTTGCACATTGCGGCCTTTGATCTGGCGCGCGGGCCAGATGGCAACTGGTGGGTCGAGGGGCAGCGCTGCCAGGCGCCCTCTGGCTTTGGCTATTTGCTGGAGAACCGGCTGGCCATCTCTGCCCAGTTTCCACAGGCGTTTCAGGCGCTGCAGGTGCAACGCCTGGCTGCCACTTACCGCGCCTTGATGGATAGCCTCAAGCGTGCCAGCCCGGCCGGCGCCGACTCCCATCTGGCGCTGCTGACACCCGGCCCGTACAACGAAACCTATTTTGAGCACGCCTATCTGGCGCGCTACCTGGGTCTGACGCTGGTCGAGGGTTGCGACCTGATCGTGCGCGACCAGCACGTCTTCCTGAAGACACTCAAGGGTCTGGTGCCGGTTCATGGTCTCATCAAGCGCGTGGATGACGAGTACCTTGACCCGCTGGAACTGCGCTCCGACTCCACACTGGGCATCCCGGGCTTGCTGCAGGGGATCCGAGCCGGCAACGTGCTGGTGGCCAATGCCCCCGGCTCGGCGTTTCTGGAGTCACCTGCCCTGCTGGCTTTTTTGCCGGCACTATCTCGCCATCTGCTGGATGAAGAACTGAAGTTGCCAGCCCTGTCCACCTGGTGGTGTGGTGAGCGATCGGCGATGGACGAGGCCCTGCCACGGCTGCGCGAGAGCGTCGTCAAGCCAACTTACCCTGGCACGCCGATCCACGGCAGTTTTGAGTCGGTGCAGGGACAGAGCCTGTCCGCACGCGAAATTGACGAATGGGCTGGCCGCATCGTGTGCCAGAGCGAAGATCACACCGTGCAGGCTTATGTGCCGCTGTCGCAGATGCCAACCTGGCAGCGTGCCTCTGAAGCGCAAGCCGGTCAAATAGCGGCACGCTCGTTCATGTTGCGGGTTTTTGCCGTGTCCGATGGCGTGCAGTCCTGGCGCGTGTTGCCCGGCGGTCTGGCGCGCATCATGGGCGCCGCTGCCACCAGCACCTCAATGCAGCGCGGCGGCAGCAGCGCCGACGTCTGGGCACTCACCAGGGGAGCGGTGGACAGCACGACACTGCTGCAACCGCAGCTCACACCCGCCGCTGTGGCACAGCGCAAACGCATGGTGACGAGTCGGGCGGCCGAGAATCTGTACTGGCTGGGCCGTTACAGCGAACGTACCGAGAACGCCATCCGTCTGGCGCGCCTGACATTGGAGTGCTTGCAGGGCGAAGATCAGTCTTCGCAGCCCTTGCTCAACTGGCTGGGCAAGATGGCGACCTCCAACACGCTGGTGCTGCCGGGCGTGCCCTCGGTATTGCAGGCACGTCGGGTTTTTGAGCGCTCGCTGATTTCGAGTCTGGGCAGTGTCGATGGCGCCACCAGCGTCGGTTTTTACCTGCGTGCTTTGAAGATGACGGGCTCCAGGGTGCGCGAGCGTTTGTCACAGGAGCACTGGCGCGTCATGGTGCGCGCCGAAGAAGAACTGTTTGCACGTTTTGCGACACCCGCCAGGGCAGGCGACTACTCGTCCGTTGAGGCTTTGCAGATCCTCAAGAACACGAGCGAGCACATGGCAGCCATCACTGGCGCGCAGACCGATCACATGACGCGCGACGATGGCTGGCGTCTGCTGAGCATCGGCAGGCACATTGAGCGCCTGGGCTTTCTGGCCTCGTCGCTGTTGAGCAGTTTTCAGAGTGGGTCCGTCCAAACCAGTGGTGGTTTCGAGGCGCTGGTTGCATTGTTCGACAGCACCATCACCTTTCATGCCCAGTACCAGCAAAGCCGTGACCTGGCCGCGCTTCTGGATCTGCTGGTGCTCGATCGCGACAACCCGCGTTCGCTGGCCTGGGTGGCGCAGACGCTGCGTGGACGACTCGCCAAGTTGGCCGGCAGTGCGCCCGATCAGCTCTGTGCACTGTCGCTGCGGGTGCCTGACCCTGCTGCCTGGAGTTTGGCGCAACTGTGCGAGGATGCCCATCTCTTTGCACTCACCGACCTGCTGCTGCAATGCACAGGTGCCGCCTTCGAAGTCTCCAACGAAATCAGCGCCACGTATTTCACCCATGCGATGGAGTCCAAGCAGAGCGTGGGCACCTGATGAAGCTGAGTATCACGCACCAGACACGCTACGACTATGTGCCTGTGGTCGAGACCGCGCAGCACATGGCCTATCTGCAACCTGTCAGCAGCCCCCATCAACGCCTGCTCAGCCACACCCTGCTGATCAGCCCAACGCCGGCCCAGATGACGCAGACACTTGACGTCTTTGGCAACCCGCGCTGCTTTTTTTCCCTGCAGGCGCCGCACAGTGTGCTCGATGTGGTTGCGCACAGCGTGGTCAGCACCCAGACGCGCCCGCTGCCAACGAGTCGCGTTGCTTGGGAACAGGCGCGCGAGCAGTTTCGTTACCAGTCCGGCGTGCCCTTTGATGCGGCCACCGAATTTGTTTTTGCTTCACCCTTTTGCCCAAAAGCGCCGGAGTTTGTCGCTTATGCCCGCCCCAGTTTCGCCGGCGGCATCAGCGTGCTGGCGGCAGCGCAGGACTTGATGCAGCGCATTCACAGCGACTTTGTCTACGAGAGTCAAAGCACTCACATCAACACACCAGCGCTCGATGCCCTGGCGCAGCGCAAGGGCGTTTGCCAGGACTTTGCCCACATCATGATTGCCTGCCTGCGCAGCATGGGCCTGGCAGCGCGCTACGTCAGCGGCTATCTGCTGACCCAGCCAGCACCTGGCACCGTCAAACTGCGCGGCAGCGACGCATCGCACGCCTGGGTCGCGGTATATGCACCTGACCTGCCACCGGGTCAGCGCTGGTGTGACTTTGATCCGACCAACAATCGCTCGGGCTGGCACTCACCCGGCGAGGATTACGTGACGCTGGCCACTGGTCGAGACTTTTCCGATGTATCCCCGCTGCGGGGTGTCATCCATGGCGGCGCCAGCCACACACTGACGGTCGGCGTCACGGTCGAGCCGGTGGTGGAAGAGATTCAATCGCAATCGCAAACTCAAACCCAGACCGCAAAGGAAACTCCATGAACATTTACGCCAAACTTGAAGAGCTCAAGATCACCCTGCCACCGGTGGCCGTACCGGCGGCAGCCTACGTCCCCTTTGTCCAGACCGGCCATCTGCTGTTCGTCAGCGGCCACATTGCGAAAAAGGACGGCAAGCCCTGGGTCGGACAACTGGGCAAGAACCTGACAACCCAGGATGGTCAGGCCGCGGCGCGCGCCATTGCGGTGGATCTGCTGGGCACCTTGCATGCAGCCACTGGCGACCTGAACCGCATCAAGCGCATCGTCAAACTGATGTCGCTGGTCAATTCAACCGCCGATTTCACCGAGCAGCATCTGGTGACCAACGGCGCGAGCGAATTGCTGGGTGAAGTCTTTGGTGCCGCCGGTGCGCACGCCCGCAGTGCCTTCGGCGTAGCGCAGATCCCGCTGGGTGCCTGCGTGGAGATCGAGCTGATTGCCGAGTTGGATTAAATCCGCGCGATTACCTGAGTCCCTACCGCCTGAAGCTGCGCGGCAGCAACGCATTGCGGTGCAATTTCAGATAGTGGCAAGAGCACGAAAGCCCGTTGGAACATGCGCGGATGCGGCACGACCAGCTTGGCGCTGTCGATGCTTGCGTTGCCATAGATCAGCAGGTCCAGGTCCAGCGTGCGCGGTGCATTGGGGTAGGGGCGCTCGCGCCCGGCTTGCTGTTCGATTTGCTGCAGCGCTGACAGCAAATCCGGTGCACTCAGGCAAGTTGCAACTTCGACAAC
>CAZZLB010000173.1:0-3664 GCA_964654655.1 uncultured Rhodoferax sp.
GTGCTCCTTGCCCTGCAGGCGATACAGGTGAGTCACCTTGAACGGTCTTTTGGCCGATCCTATGTACAACTGTGCATCGCGGCGGATGGTTCCCTGGTGCACGCGGAAAACGCTCAGTTTGCCGATGAAAGGATCGATCACAATCTTGAACACATGGGCCAGAACGTGCATGGCGTCATCAGGCTGTGCCTGAAATGCCTGGGGCTCGGCTCCGGGTTCAGAGCGATAGAAAGGCGGTGGATTGCCTTCGGCCGGATTGGGAGCAAGTTTTGCCAATGCGTCCATCAACTGCGGCACGCCGGCACCTGTCCTGGCAGAAACAAACAGGATCGGAATGAGGTGGCCCGCGCGCAAGGCACGCTCGAAGGGCTCATGCAGTTGCTCCAGCGTCGGGTCGGCACCTGTTTCCAGGTAACTGGCCATCAGGCTGTCGTCTTCCTCGACGATCTGGTCAATCAGACTGCGGTGCGCGGCGGCAACCGATGCAAAGTCGCTTTCGCCGTCATCATGACCCAGCAGTTCCACGACGTCCTGACCGTTGTGTGTCGGCAAATCCAGCAGCAGGCACTGCTTGCCGAACCGCTCCCGGATCTCATTGACCAGCGCCGGCAAATCAACGTTGTCGGCATCAATCTTGTTGATCACAATCATGCGGCACAGGCCACGCTCACCAGCTAGATTGAACATGCGCTCGGTGGCAAGTTCGATTCCGGTCTGCGCATTGATCACTACCAGCGCAGTATCCACTGCCGCCAGCGCGCCCATGGATTGGCCGGAAAAATCCGGGAAGCCGGGGGTGTCAATCAGGTGAATCTGCGTACCGTCCCAATCAAAACCAACGATCGAAGCCTGCAGCGAGTGCCCCAGTTCCTTTTCGATCGGATCAAAATCGCAAACCGTGTTGCCTTTCTCGATCGATCCCCGGTTCTTGATGGCGCCACTGGCCGCCAACAGGCTCTCGGCCAATGTCGTCTTGCCAACGGCACCGTGACCAACCAGTGCAACGCTGCGAATATGGGTACTGCGTTTCTGACTCATAAATGACCTTTTTCTTTATCAAATTGCAAAATCAAACATACATCTTACTGGACAAGACAGACCACCTAGCGACTCCGTCCCGCCCTGTATTTGCCATTGCCAGCGCCGATCACACCATCTGCCTGCGCCAGACGTGCCAGTGCTTTGCTGGCGTGCGCATGGGTGATCGCCAGCCCCAGCGCGTCGGCGGCATCCGATCCTGGCAATCCGGGCAGGGCCAGCAGCCTGCGCACCATCTCCTGAACTTGCGCTTTATCGGCTCGACCATAGCCGACCACTGCCTGCTTCATTTGCAGCGCCGTGTACTCTGCAACCGGCAAATCGAGCGACACCAGGGCGGTAACGCAAGCACCACGCGCCTGCCCGAGCAACAAAGTGGATTGCGGATTGACGTTGACAAAGACGATCTCGACCGATGCACCATCGGGCTGGTAGCGGGCAATGACTTCGCGAACACCAACAAACAAGACCTTCAGGCGCGCTGGCAACTGCCCTTTTTCAAGGTGGACTGTGCTGATCGTGCCGCTCGCCACATAACTCAGCTCGGTACCCTGCACGTCGATCACGCCAAAACCGGTGGTGCGCAGGCCGGGATCAATACCAAGAATTCTCATTGAGCTACAGCCCAAAATACCATCGAACCGAGTGAAAAAAGACCGGCGCGGCGAAGCACAGGGCGTCAACCCGATCGAGCAATCCGGCAGCACCGGTGACCGCGGTGCCCTGACCACGCCAGATCGGAATGCCACGATCGCGCTTGAGCGCTTTCATGACCAGATGACCGAAGGATCCGGCCATGCAGGCAATAAAGGACAGGGCAAACGCCTGTCCCGGTACAAAGGGCGTGATCCCTGCCAGCAAAGCGCCCAGCAGACTCCCTACTGTGATACCGATCCACCAGCTAGGCCAGTTGAAGCTCTGGCTTATGGCGGGCGCCACTGGCGGCTTGTGCAGTCGGCGCGACGCCAGATGCTGCGCAATCATGCTGGTCTGCACTACCAACACGAGAAAGAAAACCAGAAATGCGTTCTTTTTGTCGTACTGCGGAAAGTCGAGCAGCAACAGTGCCGGTACATGGCTCATCCCGTAAATGCAGACCATGATGCCCCACTGCAGCTTGGCGTTGCGCTCCAGGAATCGATGCGGGTCGTTGGCCAGGGCACTGGCCACCGGAATCGCCAGAAAAACGTAGACCGGAATGAATACCGTGAACAGATTGAACAGTTCGTTACCAACCAGCGCATACTGAACCGGCAGCACGACAAAGAAAGCCAGCACCAGGCTGCGGTGGTCACCTCGCCGGGTTACTGACAGTGTCAGGAACTCACGCAAGGCAAAAAAGGAAACCAGTCCGAACAATACCAGGGCGACCCAGTCACCCGCCAGCCAGCCAACCCAGAACACGAGCATCACCAGCCAGCTGGTTCTGAGTACACCTTCGAAATTGTGCAGGTCACTGCGCTGTTGCTCGGCACGGTGGCTGTCCCCGAATTCACGCATTGACAGCAGCACGGCAACCACACTGGCGAGCAGCAAGATACCGAACACAATGGTGAAAAGCGTCCCCACCTGCTGCGCCGGGCTGAAGTTTTTCAATAGCTGGTACATGCTGTCAGACCTCGCGCAAGGCAATGACGGCGTTGCGGGCGCGCTCGAGGAAAACAATACGATCTTCACCCGCCTGCAAGTGAATCGGTGCTCCAAAGGTTACAGAACACAGGACAGGCACCGGTACCACCTCGCCCTTTGGCATCACGCGCTGCACATTGTTGATCCAGGCCGGTACCAGTTCCACGTCCGGAAACTTCGCTGCCAGGTTGTACAGGCCCGCCTTGAAGGCCTGCGGTTCGTCCTTGTTGCCACGGGTGCCTTCTGGAAACAGAATGATGGAGTCGCCATGCTCCAGCGCCTCAAACAGCGGCTCCAGCGGATCTTCTTCAGCGCTGCGTTCACGCGATACATAGATGACATTGAACACAGCCGTCGTAATCCACTGCTTGAAAGCCGTTTTGGTCCAGTAGTCCCTGGCCGCAATGGCCCGGGTTGTGGAGCGCAGTTCCTTGGGCAAGGCAGCCCAGATCATGACCAGATCGGCGTGACTTTGATGATTCGCAAAATAGATGCGCTGCTCGGCTTTGGGGGGACAACCATACCAGCGCGCCTGGGAGCCGGTCAGGACACGGATCAACCCGAGCAGGAAGTAACTCATCAACTTGGCGCGCATGGAGGGGATGATAAATCGATTAAGGGTGCTGAAACCCTGGACATCATCCGGGGATGCAATGACGAGGACAAAAAGTGGTGGTCAGGGCAGTTCAGCACTACCCAGGCGTCCCGCAATCACGCCAGCCCTGTCGGCGAGGTAGCTTGAGTTGGGGAGCTTCTCGAAGTACCTGGGCCGCGGCAGCATCACCGCCAGCCGTGCCGACTCATATGCGTTGAGTCGCGAAGCGGGCTTGCGAAAGTAGTGCTGGGCCGCAGCTTCGGCGCCAAAAACGCCTTCACCCCACTCCACACTATTGAGGTAGATCTCCAGAATGCGCTGCTTGCTGAGCAAGGTCTCCAGAAGCAGCGTCAGCACAAACTCCTGGCCCTTGCGCAGCAGCGTGCGTTCGCCCGACAGAAA
>CAZZLB010000173.1:3764-6503 GCA_964654655.1 uncultured Rhodoferax sp.
GCGTCAGCACAAACTCCTGGCCCTTGCGCAGCAGCGTGCGTTCGCCCGACAGAAAAAGGTTTTTTGCAAGCTGTTGGGTAATGGTCGAGCCGCCCACGATTTTCAGGGGACGCTGCGCGGCGTTGCTGCCGGACCTGGCCTGTGCCCTGGCGTTCTTTTGCCAGGCCTTTTCCAGTGCATCCCAATCGACGCCGTCATGGTTGCTGAAGCCATCGTCCTCACTGGCAATGACCGCCTGTTTGAGCAGGTCTGAAATCTGTTCGTAAGGCACCCATTGCTGACGCCAGGGCAGACGAGCCTTTTCCGACCGCACGCGCCATGCTTCCGAACGCTGAAACGCAGTCGACTGCGGCTCCATTACGGCCATGGCCGCGATACGACAGACAAAAAAGAGTTGCAAGGCAAGCACCGCAACAAGCGCCAAACCGAGCCAACGCAACAGAGGTTTCATCGCTCTGTATCTACTGGCTAGACCATGAGCAGGCGCAGTTCCGCGAGCACCTGTTGCCCGGGCGGGCGCACACCACGCCAGATCATGAAGGCCTCGGCCGCCTGTTCCACCAACATACCCAGGCCATCACGCGATTGCGCACCATGCTCCCGGGCCCAGTTCATGAAGCCCTGTGCCGCACTGCCATACATCATGTCGTAGGCCAATGCGCCGGGCTTGAGCGTGCTTGCAGGCACCGGGATGGCGCTGCCTGTGAGACTGCTGGTAGTGGCATTGATCAGTACATCAAAACTCGTGGTCAATGACTGCAAGTCCTGAGCCCGCAATGGCGTTCCCTGCTGCGCTGCCAGCGCGGCGTGCCGCGCGACCAAAGCCCTGGCTTTGGGCAGCGTACGATTTGCCACCGTGATGCTGGCCGGGCGCGCCAGCAGCAGCGGACCGAGCACCCCGGCTGCGGCTCCACCCGCACCGATCAACAGCAAGTGACAGCCCCTGAGCAGAACGCCGGCGTTGCACTCAATATCGTTGACCAAACCCGCGCCGTCTGTGTTGTCGGCCAGCAGCTTTCCATCCTGCAAGGTCAGGATATTGGCTGCCGTTGCCAGCGTTGCGCGCTGCGAATGTTGATCGGCCAAGGCAGCTGCTTCGAACTTGAAAGGCACGGTGATGTTGCAACCATGGCCACCCTCCGAAAAGAATGTCCTGACTTCGCTGACAAAGCCATGTAGCGGAATCAGCCGTCTGCCGTAATGCAGCGTCTGACCAGTCAATTCGGCAAAACGTGCGTGAATCCACGGTGACCTGCTGTGATTGATCGGGTTACCCATGACGCAGTAGAGATCCATAAGTATTCTTGTCAGTCCTTGTCAATGAAGTTCAGTTCGCCGTGAGTCGGCTTTCCAGCGTGTCGTCGCGCGTGAACTTGAAACGGGAAACGACCCAGATCTGCTCAGCTTGGCGGCGCATGGCCGGGCTAAATCGACCGAACGGGCCGGCGCTTCTGACAATCGCCATGGCGCGTTGATCCAGAGCGCGGTTGCCGGAGCCTTCCACAATTTCAAGGTCGTGAATCCGCCCATCAAAATTCACTGTCACGGCCAATGTCATCTCGCCATACATCTTCTTGCCGGCCGTTTCGGGGAAATTTTCAGTGCCTTTGTCCTCAATGCGCCGCCGCAACCGATCGTAATAGACGGCATACACTTCCTCCCTTGTCGAAGGTCCGATGTAGCGCTTGCGGGGGCGTTCGTTTTCTGATTGAATACGCCGCTCGATTTCCGCCAACAGTTTGCTTAGTTGACGGCGTGTCTGCTCGCGCTGAATATCCTCCGGCGCTGGACTGTCAGGCCGGTTCGGGTCTGGCGCCGGCATGGCTGCCAGACGTGATCTGACCTCCGCCAACAACAGGTTTTGCTGTTCCTTCAGGGTCTGCAACTGGGCCTGGGCCTGCGCCTCGCTGGCATCACCAGTCTGCGACAGCAGCGCAGGCGGCAATGGACTGGTGGCACGACCGGCCCCATCGCCGCCACCCACCATGCTGGCCTGGGCAATGGCCTGTGCCTTTGCCGGTCGTTCGCTGGTGCGCGCGTTAACCAGAATCAC
Organism: uncultured Rhodoferax sp.; assembly: GCA_964654655.1. Classification (GTDB taxonomy): domain Bacteria; phylum Pseudomonadota; class Gammaproteobacteria; order Burkholderiales; family Burkholderiaceae_C; genus Rhodoferax. The sequence goes on from CAZZLB010000173.1 coordinate 5,818, forward strand.
CTCCAGCGGCGCATCCTGAAAGACGCGACGAAACGCGTCCGGGTCGACGAAACGCACTGTCAGCAATGTGGCATGCACGGCAATCGATGCGCCCAGGGCCCACTGAATGGTGCTAAAGGACAGCCACTTCACGACACAGCGTCATCGCTCGCCGCTGCGCTGGTGACGGCATCGGCATCATTCATATCGACGGCGATCGCAATCGGTCCGACCGCGACATTTCCATCCACTTCATCCTCATCGCAGTCCAGCACGGTGCTGTCATCCGCGGGCAAAGTGTCCAATTGCACGAGCACCGTTCCCGTCACATCCAGCGTTACTTCGTCAATCTGACCAAGCCTGACACGAAGGCGTGCACCGCGCGCCAGACCCTGTGCACCGATCACCGGCAGCACCAGGGGCAGCTCATCGGCACGGACCATGTTCTCCTTGAACACCGTGGCATTGATTTCTGTGATGGCATTTTGCTGCAGGTACTTGAGCGTCCAGAACCGCTCGATCGCAACCTGGTACCCGTTGTAGGCTGAATAAGCCGCATCGAAACTCGAAATGATCGAAAACAGATCTGCATCCTTTGGCTTGAACGGCGCCACCAGGGCCGCTGTCTTGCCATGGCGCGCGCAGGCGATGATTTGCCACTGATTCACCAGATCGGTATAGCGTCGCAGCGGCGAGCTGCTCCAGGC
>CAZZLB010000174.1:0-6429 GCA_964654655.1 uncultured Rhodoferax sp.
ACGGCATGCAGATACTGGACGCAGCGTTGGCCGATGGCGTCAAGTTGCTGCCGGGCGAAGTGGCTTTCAAGCTGCATGACACATTTGGTTTTCCGCTGGACTTGTCGGCCGATGTTTGCCGCGAGCGTGGCGTCGAAGTAGACGAAGCCGGTTTTCACGCCGCCATGGAAAAGCAGAAGGCGCAGGGCCGTGCGGCCGGCAAGTTCAAGATGGACAAGGCGCTGGAATATAACGGCGAAGGCAATGATTTTGTTGGCTACGAGCGCTTGACTCAGCCAAGCAAGGTGCTGGCGCTCTACGCGGACGGCGTTGAGGTTTCTGCGCTGAGGGCGGGACAGGCCGGTGCGGTGGTGCTGGCAGAGACGCCGTTTTACAGCGAGAGCGGTGGTCAGGTGGGTGATGCGGGTGCCATCTTCTGTGACGGCGCGCTATTCGAAGTCACCGATACGCAAAAGATCAAGGCCGATGTGTTTGGGCACCATGGCCGTCTGGCCAGTGGCTTGCTCAAGGTCGGTGATCTGGTTACAGCGCATGTGGACGCGGCGCGGCGCAGCGCGACACAGCGCAACCACAGCGTGACGCACCTGATGCACAAGGCGCTGCGCGAAGTGCTGGGCAGCCATGTGCAGCAAAAGGGTTCGCTGGTGAATGCCGAACGCACCCGCTTTGACTTTGCCCACAACGCGCCGGTGAGTGACGCCGAAATTCGCGAGATCGAGGCCCGCGTCAATGCAGAGATTCTGGCGAACGCTGCTACCCAGGCGCGTGTCATGGACATTGAGTCGGCGCAGAAGACCGGCGCCATGATGCTGTTTGGCGAGAAGTACGGCGAGTCGGTGCGCGTGATGGACATCGGCGGCAGCCGCGAACTCTGCGGCGGCACGCACGTGGCACGCACCGGCGACATCGGTTTGTTCAAGGTGGTTTCCGAAGGCGGTGTGGCCTCGGGTGTGCGCCGCATCGAGGCCGTCACCGGACAGAACGCACTGGTCTATCTGCAGGAACTGGAAAGCACGGTGACGCAGGCCGCCGGTGCGTTGAAGGCACCCGTTGCTGAACTGCGCGAGCGCATCTCTCACGTGCTCGACAACGTGAAGTCGCTCGAGAAAGAAATCGCCGCGCTCAAAGGCAAGCTGGCGTCCAGCCAGGGCGATGAAATGCTCTCGCAGGCAGTGGACGTGAAGGGCGTGAAGGTACTGGTGGCGCGCCTGGACGGGGCCGACGTCAAGACGCTGCGCGAGACCATGGACAAGCTCAAGGACAAGCTGAAAACGGCGGTGATTGTGTTGGCAGTGGTTGACGGCGGCAAGGTGCAGATTGCGGCTGGTGTCACACCCGACGCCATTGCCAGGGTGAAGGCTGGCGAGTTGGTCAACTTCATTGCCGCGCAGGTCGGTGGCAAGGGTGGTGGCAAGCCCGATATGGCCATGGCGGGTGGTACCGAACCCGCCAAGCTCGATGGCGCACTGGCCGGTGTGCTGGCGTGGGTTGCGGAACGACTCTGAAGTTGCGATCAGGCTGGTGGGGCACTCAGCTCCGCGACTGTCCCCCGGCCTTCGAGTTATTGGGGTCAGACACCAATTTCGCTGCGACGCTTTGCGTCGCACCCTTCGGGCGAGCCATCGGCTCGGCGAATTTGGGCTCTGACCCCAAAAACTCTGCGCTGAGCGCCCCACCAGCCTGATCTTCGCGGCTGGGGCGGTGTGCGAGCAGCGTCAAGCGCCGCATACTCTCGAAGCGTCGCAACTCGGCGCTGATCGGATCAACAAATTCAATCGACCGGGCCAGCAATTGCAGTGGTCTCTGGTAATCAATTTGCCCCTCCGGCGTCAGTGCTGGATAAAGCCCATCACCGACGATAGGCAGACCCAACGCAGCCATGTGGACGCGGAGCTGGTGGCGTTTGCCGGTGACCGGCTTGAGCGCATAACGTGCCAGCTTGCCTTGCACTTCCAGTACCTCGATGTGCGTGACAGCATTGGCAACGCCAGCGACTTCGTGCTGCAGCATGAAGTGGTCCGCCTCGACAATCCGGCTCTCGCGCGTCAGCGGAAAGCTCAGTTCGTTTCGCCACGGGGCAATGGCTTCGTAAGTCTTCTTGACCTGACGCCGGGCAAACAGGGCGCTGTACGCGGCTCGGCTGGCGCTCTGCACTGAAAACAGGACGAGACCCGCCGTGTCGCGGTCAATCCGGTGAATCGGAACCAGGTTTGCCAGGCCAAGCTTTTGTCTCAGACGCAGCAGCAGGGTCTCGGCCAGGTAGTTGCCCGAGGGCACGACCGGCAGGAAATGCGGCTTGTCGGCCACGACCAGATGCTCGTCCTGGTACAGCACGACTTCATCAAACGGAATGCGCGGCTCGGCGATGACGGCGCGGTAGTAATAGACACGCTGGTGTGCCTGGTAAGGACGGTCTGGCCTGACCGCAGCGCCGCATTCGTCAATGACCAGTCCCTGCTCCATGCGCTGTTGCCATTCCGTTCTGCTGATGGCCGGAAAGCGCTGCTCGAAAAAATCGAGCATGCGGTGCCACGGCCCGGGCGGCAAGCCGACGCAACTGGGCCCAACACCGTCACGGTGGGGAGGCTTGTGAAAGTCAGAGCCGCTCAAAAACGACATCCCAGACACCGTGCCCGAGTTTGATGCCGCGGTTCTCGAACTTGGTGAGCGGCCGGTAATGGGGCTTGGGGGGGTAGCCGGCGAGTTCCGCATGGGAGTGGGCTGCGCGGTTGATCAGCAGCGGCTGCTCACCCAGGACTTGCAGAATCTGTTCGGCGTAGGGTTGCCAGTCGGTGGCGCAATGCAGATAGCCGCCCGGTTTCAGACGCGCCGCCAGCCTGGCCACCAGGGGAGCCTGGATCAGGCGGCGCTTGTTGTGCCGCTTCTTGTGCCAGGGGTCGGGAAAAAAGATGTGCACACCATCCAGGCATTGCAGCGGCAGCATCTGCTCGATCACCTCGACGGCGTCGTGGGCGATGATACGGATGTTGCTCAGGCTCTGCTCGCCAATGCGTTTGAGCAGGGCGCCGACGCCAGGGTCGTGCACTTCGCAGCAGAGAAAGTTTTTCTCTGGCATCAGGGCCGCTATGTGTGCGGTGGCCTCACCCATGCCAAAACCGATTTCCAGAATCAGTGGCGGCGCCGAAGCGTCAAGCCAGTCTGCCAGACTGGCCTGGTAGGGCAGCAGGAAACGCGGGCCGATCTCGGCCACGGCCTTGGCCTGTCCTGTCGTGGTGCGGCCGGTGCGCCGGACAAAACTCCTGATCAGTTTTGGATGAGGCACGCCCTCTGGCGATTGAAAATTGCTGGGGCGCATCTGCGGGTCGTTCACAGGGCTGGATTGTAGAGAGGGAGCCGGAGCGTGCGCCACGCGCTGACCCAGTGGTTCAGGGCATCAGCCAGATTGCCCTCCTGCTTTTGCAAGCCCAGCACACTGGCAGCGGCATTGAGGGTCGCCAGCGGCTGGGTACTGTCGATAGCCTGCGCACCGTTTTGTTTGGACAATTTTTCCCGATTGGCACCGAGCACCAGCGGCGTGTGCAGGTAGCGTGGTGTTGGCAGTGCGAGCTGGTGCTGCAGCAGGATTTGCCGCGCCGTATTGCTCGTCAGATCCTCACCACGCACCACGTCGCTGATGCCTTGCGCAGCGTCGTCCAGCACCACCGCCAGCTGGTAGCTGTAGCAGCCGTCAGCACGCTTGAGGACAAAGTCGCCGACTTCGCGTTCCACATCCTGCTCCTGTGCACCCAGGCGGCGGTCGATCCAGCGGACCGGCTTGCCGTCATCGGTGCGCGCTCGCCAGGCCAGCGGTTGGCTGTGGCTGACGCCGTCTTTCAAACCGTTGCGGCAGGTGCCCGTGTAGATCAGTTCGGCATGGCGTGGCCGCGTTGCGCCATCGCTCTGCGCGATTTCGAGCTCGCGGCGCGTGCAGGCGCAGGGGTAGGCCAGGCCGCGCGCTGCAAGCTGATCGAGCGCCTGCTGATACATGTCGCTGCGGCTGGACTGCCAGATTGGCGGCAAATCGGATTGCAAGCCGCATGCACCGAGTTGCTGCAGGATGACGTGGGCCATTTCTGGTGAGCAGCGTTGCCGATCCACGTCTTCGATGCGTACCAGCCACTGGCCCGCATGCGCCCTGGCATCGAGCCAACTGGCCAGTGCGGCGACAAGTGAGCCGGCATGCAGCGGACCGGTCGGCGAGGGGGCGAATCGACCCCGGTATCCGGTCATGCCACCGTGAGCGCCAATTCAAGACCGGAAACAAAAGCGTCTTCCACGCGGTGCCCCAGGCACCAGTCGCCACAGACGCCAAGACCGGACTGTGGATCCCACAGGTGGGAATGGCCCAGTGCTTGCGTCGTCTGGGCAAAGCGCCAGCGCCGGCTGTCAATGTGTGCGGGCTCGGCCCGGATGCCGGTGATCTCGGAAAATGCCTTGAGCAGCTTGGCTTGCACGCGCTTGGCGTCGTCTTCCAGGTGTTCCTGTGACCAGGCGGCGCTGGCCTGCACTGTCCAGCGTTCCACGGCAGTGCGCCCGGGCTTGCTGGATTCGCGCGCCAGCCAGGCGATCCGGTGGTGCGTGCTGCGCGCGGCGTTCCACTGCGGCCCCAGCGTTGACAGACCCGGCTGCATGGCTTGGGGGAAGGCCAGCATCAGCGTCCAGCAGGGCGCCATCTGAACCATGTCGAGCTGCGGCGACAAATGGTCAGCCAGGGGCGAGGTATTGAGCAGCAGGCGCGCCGGTTCAGCCGGGACGGCCAGCAGCACAGCGTCAAAACCCGAGTAAACGTGGCGGCTGCCGGCGCTTCCCTGCGTGTGCAGTTCCCACTGGTGTGGGTGCAGTGCATCGCGATCCAGGTGCTTGACTTTGGTTTCCAGTTCAATCAAGCCCCGGTCCAGCAAGGGTTGAGCCCAGCGGCTGACCAGTGCGTTCATGTCGGGAGTCGGGACCCAGTGCGCTTCACGCGTTGGCAGGCTGGCGGCGGCGACCCGGCCGTGTTCGTCGAGCACCTGCACGGCATTGGCGCTCCAGCGTTTGCACAGCCCTGGCACTGTTTGCAAGGCTCGCTCGAAGCGGGGGTCGCGCACAGTGAAGTACTGGGCACCGTGGTCGAAGCTTCCGAAGGCACTGTTGCGGCTTGCCATGCGTCCGCCCAGCGCATGGCTCTTCTCGAATACGTGCACCTGATGGCCGGCCTGCAGCAGGGTGCGGGCGCAGGCAATACCGGCCATGCCCGAGCCAACGATGGCGACATTTTTGAATCTGGATGGGCTCATGAACCTTGACTCCTGGGTTGTTGCATGGCTTGGACTTTACACGCCCCGGTGTCGCTCCAATAAAGCAGCGCGTGTGGTCGGACTTTCAAGCTGCGCCAGCCACCACGCCAAGGCCTTTCCATGGTCCGTCTTTGTCAGACTGCGCCAGGCGTAATTGACACGCACAACGCGCTGCGGTCGTTCCATTTGTTTGACCACCAGGCGTCCGGTTTCGATGTAGGCGCGGGCCATGCATTCAGGCACGAAGCCGCTGCCCAGGCCGCGCAGCTGGGCGTCGAGCTTGTCTTTCATGGTCGCCACGGTAAACACGTCCTGGCCGCCGAGCAGACCCACCGTCAGGCCGCTGCCGCGCGCTATGGTGTCTGCCACCGCCACAGCGCGATGCTGGCGGATCAGCTCGTCCTTGAGGGGTTCGGACGCGCTGGCCAGAGGATGGTGCGGTGCAACGGCATAGACAAAACTCACGTCGCCCAGCGCCTTGCTGTGAATGCCGGCGTTGTTGCCAGACTCGGCAACTCCGAGCGCCAGATCAGCCTGGCCTGAAGTCAGGCAGGCCAGTGTTCCCGACAGTGTTTCATCCCGCAGCTTGATGCGTGTGGGTGGGTTCAAAGCGAAAAAGCTCTCGCATAGCTCCATGACAGTGGTCTTGGAAATGATGCTGTCCACCGCGACGGTCAGTTGTGACTCCCATCCGGTGGCGACGCGCTTGACCCGGTTGGCCACCGCGTCGATTTCTTCCAGCAGGCGTGTGCCCTCGCGCAGCAGTTCGAGACCGGCTTCGGTGAGTCGGGCCTGGCGCGAACTGCGGTCAAACAGCAGCACATCGAGGGCATCCTCGACTTGGCGCACCCGGTAGGTCAAAGCACTGGGGACCAGATTTAGTTCGCGGGCGGCGGCGGCAAAGCTGCCGCTGGCGGCGATGGTTTGCAGCATGGCGAGCGCGTCGGGGGTCAGGACATCTCTGGCAGTTTGCATTGGTTTGTCATTTTGGTTCAGATTATTTGAATGATGACATCAACTCCTGTGGATTGCCAGAGGAACTGTCAGCCCTACAGTTCAGACTTGGAAACAGTTGGGAACAGAGCTAAAGATCTGTCCCGCGAAAGGACAGGCTATGTTGAAGATTCGAAAATCCAACGATCGCGGTTACGCC
>CAZZLB010000175.1:0-6402 GCA_964654655.1 uncultured Rhodoferax sp.
AACCACCTGTCGGCACGGGTGGCCGATGTAGAGCAGTCCATCACCGAATTGCGGCAAGTCGGCTTTGCGCCGATGGCAGGTTTTCCACGCCAGGGCGCGCATGGCCGGGTCGCGTTTTTCGAGCCTGACGCAGTGACGGGCCTGCTGTTTGAAGTTTGCCAGGTTGACGCGAAGGAGCACAAGGGATGATGGCCGCACAGGATCCGCAGCGCCGGCTCTGGAACGAGCGCATCGAGTTGATGTCGCACGATGAAATGCGTGCGCTACAACTTCAGCGGCTGCAGCGACAAGTGGCTTACAACCACGCCAACTCGCCTTATTACCGCGAACGGCTAGCTGCGGCCGGCGTCAACCCATGCGACATTGCAAGTTTCGACGACTTCACGCACGTGCCACTGATGGACAAGGTCGAGCACCGGCGTGTGCAGGAGGAGTCGCTCGTGCGTCACGGCACACCCTTCGCCTTGCTTGCTTGTGCACCGCGGGAAAAGATCGTGCGTGTCAGTGCCACTTCCGGCACCACCGGCATGCCGACCTTGTACACGCTCACTGCGCACGACGTCGCGGTGGTCAACGAGATGCATGCGCGAAAGTACTGGCGCGCCGGCATACGACCCGGGCATGTGATGGTGCAGGCCTTGTCGCTCTCCATGTTCACCGGCGGACTGCCGCTTTCGCAGGGCATACAGCATTTGGGAGCTTGCGTGGTGCCCGTCGGCATCGAGGGCGGCACGCAGCGCGTGCTCGATTTCGCCCACCTGACACGGCCCGACGCATTGATCGCCACGCCCTCGTTCGGGCAGTACCTGATTGAACAATGTCCCACGCTCACCGGGAAGCCCGCCACAGAACTGGGGTTTCGCTGGTTCTTCTGCGCAGGCGAGCCTGGTGGTGGCAACCCGGGCCTGCGCCGCCTGCTGGCCGATGGTTTCGATGCCAAGGTGTTTGACCATACCGGCGGCGGCCACGCCTTTCACGGCATCTCATGCGATGAATCACCCGACGAATACAAGGGCATGCACTTCACCTCCGAAGATCACTGCCTGCTGGAGCTGGTGGACCCGCACACGCACGCGCCCATCGCGCTGACGGAGGGCGCTGTTGGCGAGATGGTGTTTACCTTCCTGGATTGGGAGGGCGGGCCCTTCATGCGCTATGCGCTGGGCGACCTGATCCAGGTCTGGACCAAGCCCTGCAGCTGCGGCATGCCGGGTCTGCGCTTCAAGATCGTCGGGCGCACCGACGACATGCTGATCATCAAGGGTGTGAACCTGTACCCGGAGGCGATTCGCCAAGTGTTGATGGGCTTTGCACCGCGTGTGACCGGCAGCTTTCGCATCCGGCTGCGCGAGCCGGGTCCCAAGGTTGTGCCGCCGCTGCACTTGCGCATCGAACAGGGTCCGGACCTTGCCCAAGCCGACCTGCCAGAACTTGAAGCGCATTTGCAGGCGCGCATGCGATCAGAACTGCGTGTTGCGCCGCACATCGAATGGCTGGCGCCCGGCACACTGCCGCGTGAGGCACACAAGACGAAGTTCATCGAGATCGTCAGCGACGCTGGCGATTCGGTATACGATAAGCGCCGATGAAGCCGGTGCAAACCAACCCCGATGCTTCAGGAAGAACTCAGGAAAACCCCATGCAAGTGCCACAGAACAACCCCCTTCTTCACACCCCTAGCCGTAGCCTGCCACGCCATGTCGCCGTCATTGGCGCAGGCTCGATCGGACCGGACATCGGCTACTACCTCAAGAGCACACTGCCCGACCTCAAGCTGACCCTGATCGACATCTCGCAAGCCGCCATCGACGGTGCACTGGGCCGCTTTGCCGAATACGCCAGCAAGGCGCTGGCCAAGGGCAAGATGAATGCGCAACAAGCGGCTGCGGTGCAGCAGGACGTGCACGGCAGCACCGACTACGATGCCATCAAGGGTTGTGACTGGGTGATCGAAGCGGCCACCGAAAACATCGATCTGAAGCGGCGCATCTTTGCAGCGATTGAAGCCCGCGTGGCCGTTGATGCTGTCATCACCTCCAACACCAGTTCCCTGCCGGCCGAGCGCATTTTTTCCGAACTCCAGCACAAGGAGCGGGCCACAGTGACCCACTTCTTCGCACCCGCCTGGCGCAATCCGGCGGTCGAGGTGATCGACTGGCCCGAGGCAGCGCCCGAACTGGTCGCCTGGCTGCGCTGGGTTTTCTGCACCACTGGCAAGCTGCCGCTGGTGACCAGTGACGCGCCGTGTTTTATGCTGGACCGCATCTTCGACAACTGGTGCAACGAGGCCGCACTCCTGCTCGCTCAGGCGACTGCCTCGGAGGTCGATACAGTGGCCACCGAGTTTGTGCACGCGGGACCCTTCTTTGTGCTGAACCTGGCGCACGGCAACCCGATCATTACCGAGACCAACACCTTGCAGGCCGACGAGGAAGGCGAGCACTACCGCCCGGCACCCATTTTCAAATCGGTGCAGAAATGGCTCACTGTTGCACCCGGAAAGCGTGTTGATGTACCAACGGACAAAGCGCAAGCTGTCAGGGACCGCCTGCTTGGCATTCTGTGGTCGCAATCGGTGGATATTCTGGACCGTGCCATCGGCACACCAGCCGATCTTGACCTGGGTTGCTGCACAGCGCTGGGTTTCAAGAGCGGGCCACTGGCCCTGTTGCGTCAGACACCGCTGGCGGAGGCGCAGCGCATCCTGGATCGGCTGGCGCAGGAACGCCCTGGCATGCCCATGCCGCGCAAGCCGCTGGCCGACTATCTGCGATTCGAGCGCCATGTTCTGGTTGACGATGTGGACGGCGTCAAGGTCATCACTCTGCGCCGCCCCGAGGCCTTGAATGCCTTGCACGATGAAATGACCGATGAAATCCTCGCCGTCATCCGTCGTTTTGAAAACGACCCCGGCGTGGCCGGCTTTGTCATCACCGGCTATGGCAACAAGTCCTTTTGTGCTGGCGCCGACATTGGCCGTTTCCCGTCCATGCTCGGCGACAAGGCCGCAGCAGCGCAGTATTCACGCGACTGCTCGCGCCTCTTGGTGCATCTGGATGCGATGCAAAAGCCGGTGGTGGCTGCACTCAACGGTATGGCATTGGGCGGCGGCTTTGAGTTGGCGATGCGCTGCCACGCGCTCGTTGCCGTAGAGAACAGCTGGATGCAACTGCCCGAGGTCAGTTTGGGAATCCTGCCTGGCATCGGCGCCATGGTCGTGCCTTATCGTCGTTGGCCACAGGCCGCCGGCACCTTTCACGCCATGCTGCGGCGCTGCGAAAAACTCAAGGCCAAACAGGCATTGGCACTCGGCGTGGTCGATGCGCTGGCAAAAGATTCGTCCGAACTGATCAAGCTGGCCGTGGCACGCGTGCAGGCCCTGGCGCAGGGGCATGGCCGCATTGCGGATTCGCCCGTCACCGTACCCGCCTTCGAGCCCATGGAAGCCAAGGCGGCCACAGGCATGGTCTTGAGTCCAACCACGCTCGGCCTGCTCGAACGCGCGGTGCTACAGGCGGCGCAAGCGACTACCCTCGCGGCGGCCTTGGAAATCGGCTACCTCGCCTTTGGTGACAGCGCCTGTACAGCAGCTGCACGCGAAGGCATTGCGGCCTTTGGCGAACGACGCGCCCCCGACTTTGCCCGGGTTGGGTGAGCATTGCCGGGATGTACCCATCTGCCGGATGGGATAAATCCTGGCGCATGATTTGACGTGCCGATCAGCCGCCGTTCCTGGCGGGTCGCAAAGTGCCCGAAGCGGAAATTGGCGCTGATCGATTGAATGACCGCTATTGAGGTTTCTGATGTACCAGAGGGCGGCGCCCGCCCCAAAAAGCTGCACCTGCTGCAACCATGTTCAATGCCGCGCAGAGCAACAGAACGGGAACATAACCACCAAAGACATCCCGGACAACACCGTAAATCGTAGGCCCAAATGCCATGGTGAGCTGAATGAATGCGGCTGCAAATCCATAGATAACCCCAAATGAAGCTGCTCCGAATTCGCGTCGAACGATGATGGGAGACAGTGTAGTGACATTCCCGCAGGTAAGCCCATAGGTGATGCTGAAGAGCACAAACGCCCAAGTCATCGGCAACATGGCCAAGCCCAGCAGCGAGATTGTTGCAATCAGCAGCACGGCGGTTCCCACCAATCGCACGTCCAGGTGGTCTGCATAGCGGGCCAGCAACAACCGACCGATCAATGATGCAACGCCTCCAGCAAAAACTACCGTTGCCGCGCCCTCCACACCCAACACTGGAATAGCGATAGGTACATGGTGGCTTAGAAAACCAACCTGAACCAGCAAGCCAAGACCAAATGCCACCACGACCGTTTTGAATTGCCACGTAGCTGCTGCCTGTTGGAGGCTCCACTGGATGGACACAGGTGTCTGACCGTCCTTTTGGCTCTCCATCCCGTCCGGGAGCAAGCCGATGTCTTGTGGACGCCTCTTTAAGACAAATCCCGCCAAAGGCAGGACCAAGGTCACAGTGGCAATGGCTGCAATCATGAAGGTCGTTTGGAATCCCCAAACCTTGATGCCACTCATCAGCAAGGGGGTACCGATCATTCCTGCAATGCTGGCCCCCAACATGGAAGTCGACATGGCACGGCCTTGAAAGCGTTCAAACCATGGAGCCAGCGTGCTGCCAACCGTATTGGTGGACAGGCAAGCCATCCCCAGTCCCAAGACCAAGAAACTGCCGACCACATGCCATTTTTCGGTGCAATACGGCATCAGCAATACCCCTGTCGCCATAGCCACTGCGCCAACCGCTACAACCAAACGCGGCCCATTCTTCGCAATGGTTTTCCCCACACTCACTGAAAGCAATGCACTCAGGATATAGGCTGCCGTAACACCGGCAGAAACAGTAGTCACAGAGAACCCCTGGAAACTTGTCAGGCCGTAGATGTAAACGCCCATGCCGAAAATTCCCAATGACCAACTGACGGTCACAAACAGCATGCAGGCGGCCACGATCCGCCACCCATAGAACATGGTTCTCATGATTTTTTTGAGTTCAGAAACTTGAAGGTTGGAAGCAACGTCAGTGAAGTCACTGCTGCCAACAGCCACCAACCATATTGGAATGCCTCTAGTCGTGCTTGAAGAGATGCAGGTGAACCGACGATGGCCACGAACATCGCTACACCGATGGCAATCGAGGCTTGGCGCAGCATATTGATCGCTCCTGATCCTGTCGCAAAGGCATCTGGAGGTAATGCTTGCGTCGCAGTTCCCATCAGTGCAGGGAAGATCAGTCCAACGCCAATGCCATTGCAGGTCATGCCCATAATGATCAAGGCGGTATTGGGCTCTGTGCCGATGAACGAGGCCCAGATTCCAAAGCCCACCATGATGAGTGCCGTGCCCAAAGTAACGGGATAAACAGCTCCTCCGCGTTCAATCAATCGACCTGTGAGCAGCGAGGAGGTCACTGGCACCATCAATGGGCCGGGGATGATGGCAAGGCCTGCTTGCAATGCACTCCACCCCCAAGCTGACTGTCCCCACACAGCCACCGAGAAAAGCATGGCACCGAAGCTGACCGAATACGGAATCATGGACATGGCTGCACCCAAATATGGCCGAACCCGAAAGAGTGCCGGATCAACCAATGGATTGGGTGACTTAAGCGAGTGAAGGCAGAACAAGCCCAACAAGATCAGCGATATCGTCATGCTTGAAATGACTTGGGGAGAGTGCCACCCCCAAGCATTGATTTTGACGATGGCAAAGATCAGGGCCGCGATCCCTGTCGTCACCAAGAATGCCGCGAGCAAGCTGGGTCGTTTCAAATCGTGACCAGGAACATTCGGGAGATGCCGCCACCCGATCAGGATCGAACTGGCACCCAAAGTGGCGTTAGCTACAAAAACCCAGCGCCAGTCGATCGACACCAGAGCTCCGCCGAGCACGGGTCCAAGTGCTGCCGCCAAACCACCAATACCTGCCCCGTTGCGGACTGCCGCTCCCCGACGCTCAGGTGGGAATGTGGCCAAGATCAACCCAATAGAGGTTGGCGTCATGAGTGCAGCACCCGCTGCAGCGAGTACGCGATAGGCGACCAACTCCCAGACGTTGCTGGCGGTGGCGCTCGCCACTGCTGCCAAAGTGAAAATGCCAACACCAAGAATGAAACTGCGGTCGCGCCGATAGCCCTCAGCCAAGCGCCCAAAGAACACCAGCAATGCGGCATAGGCAATGGCATACCCATTCAGGACCCATGACAAATCCTCCAGCGGCACATCCTTGAATTCAGCCGCGATCTTGGGCAGCGCGATGTTGATGCTGAAGAGGTCTAAATTAGGGATGGCTGTGCCGACGCATGCGACAGCAAATATCTTCTTGAGATTGGCCATCTGTTCAACCAAAAATGGCCACGTTCTGCCGT
>CAZZLB010000176.1:0-6395 GCA_964654655.1 uncultured Rhodoferax sp.
GGGTATCGGGGTACTCGGCCTTGATGGCCAGATACTGGCTGATGCCGGGGGAGTGTGGGGTGGCGGCGTCGCTCATCGGCTGAAGTCTAGCAACTTCGCGTGTGACTCCGATCTCAAGTGGCGTGGCTTTAAAGTTTCTCTGTCGAATGCATGGGTGCGGCCTGAGGGCCGATCATGTATTCGCGCACGAGTTCGCGGGCACGATGCAGGCGGCTCTTGATGGCGCCTGCCGGTTCGCCAAGACGCTCGGCGATCTCAGCGATGGTCAACTCCTCGAAGTCGCGCAGCAGCACCACTTCGAGATAGTGGGCTGGCAGCGATTCGAGCGCGGCGGCCAGGTCGATGCGCAGGTCGTTGTCGCTTTTGCTGGCCAGCTGGTGTTCCGCCAGATCTTCATCCAGCGGATCATGGCGGAACATGGCCCGCTCCAGCTTGCGGCATTCGCGCTTGATGACGGTGAAAAGCCAGGACGAAAAAGCGGCGGCGGCCTTGAGCCCGTGAACCTTGCGGGAGATCACCAGGAGCGACTCCTGGACGGCGTCGTCCACGTCGCTGACCTGGCAATGCCGGCGGGCGTATCTGCGGGCGTCAGATTGGCAGACCGCCAGCAAGCGCCCAATGGCGGCAGGATCGCCCGTTTGCGCGGCGCAAATCAGACTGTCCCGTTCAATCCCGCTGACCGCCATGGCTCAGGCTCCTTTGTCCAGTTTTCTGCCCACCATAGCGCACATCGGGCAAAAACCAAACAAGCCGGTCATGGACAGAATGGCACCCATGGCACCCGCGCCGATAGCCAGAGGAGAGCCGCCCCAATTCATCGCGGCGAAGGCTAAGGCCATGAGCCCCATGACGACGCGAAGAGCCCGTTCCCAGTTTGGGAGATTTTTCACATAGAACATATTGATTTCCTTTGATCCGTTGATTTTGTGAGGACAGCCCTCAGACACTAAGAGGGGCCGACGTTCCGAAATGGTTCGCCGGAAATGAAATAAACATGGTCAGGGTTGAGCGAGCACTAAATTTCCGCCAATTCGCGGATGGACTTTGAGAGCTCTTCAAAACTGTCGAAGACAAAATCACAGTCGCTGTGCGGTGTCGGGTCAGGCGGCCCCTCAGCACCCCACTCCAGCGGCCTGCGAACGAAAGCAGTTTTGTAGCCACAAGCTCTGGCGGCATTGAGGTCGAAGTTGTGGCAGGCGACCATCAGGATGTCGGATGGCTCCACCGCCAGCCACTTCGATGCTTGTTGGTAGGCGCGGGGATCGGGTTTGTAGAACCCAATTGCTTCGCAGGAAATCACGGCGTCCCAGTTTATGCCGTTGAGCCGTGATACGTCCACCACCAGCGACAGCGGCAGCATGGTGAATGAGACAACTGGACAACAGTCCCTGATCTCACGCAGGGGACCGGCGAAGTCGCCCCACGCCGAGAGCTTGTGCCAAGTTCCCGCGATCTTCTTGCGATCCTCTTCCGAAAACATGATTAATCCGTTGGATTTGAAGACCTCGTCCAACACGCCAAAGTGAACATCGTCCATGTTGAAGCTGGGTTGCACTTGCCCGACGATGCCCTTCATGGCAAGGCGCCGATATTGATTGGTGATCGTTGCCCAGTCCCTCTGCACGCCATGGATTGTTCCGATGGTGGCGAAAGCGTCCTTGATCCCCGAATGCCAATCAAGGACTGTGCCTCCAGTGTCAAACGCAATGGCTTTAATTTTCACAGGAAATCCTCACGTTACGCGAGTTTAGAACCGGGTGGTCAGCGTCGTTAACCAGGAAGGCGAGTGATCCACAAGCCAGGATTCGACTGGCTTGTCGGCTCCGGTGAGAATCATGGCGGCCAGAGCGATCATGATAATGCCCAGCAGCATCTTGCCGGTCTTGCCTGCCTGCATGAGCTTGCCGCGCATCTTCATCATGGCGCTGCGGCTGACATAGGCGAGTGCAACAACGGGCAGCGCCGCGCCGATGCCAAAGACCCCCATCAGCAGAGCCACTTGCGGTAGCTGCGATCCCTGGCTGGCAAGCACCACTGCCGCTCCCAGTGTTGGCCCCACGCACGGGCTCCACACGACACCCAGCACTAGGCCAATAGCGAATTGACCCCCAAGTCCGTCGAGCTTCATGCGCGAAATCAGATTGTTGCCGGCGTCCCCGATGCCGGACGTGGCCGAAGCGAACCGTTGCTGCAAGCTTGCCGACATCAGGACGAGTCCAAGCAAGCCGAGGATAGCCGCCCCAACATTGCGAAAAATCGACGTGTCAAGACCCAGCGAGGAACCTGCCCACGCGAGTGCCGTGCCGATCAGGGCGTAGGAAATCGCAAGGCCCCCGGCCAACGCCAAGGGCGCCCGTGGGTGGGCGTTGACCGCTGATCCCAGAAGAATCGGGATGATGGGCAGCACGCAAGGCGAGAGCGTCGAGAGCAGCCCAGCAAGCAAGCCGAAACCGTAGGAGCCGAGTCCGAACTCCATCAGTTGAGCGTCTTCTTGATCAGCCCTTCAATACCGCCAGGACTGGTGTCACCGACCGAACGTCCGACTTCCTTCGCGCCCTTGAAGGCGACGAGTGTGCTTTGCATACCGACCTTGAATGTCTTGAGCTCCGCCTTGTTGGCGTCGAAGTCGATCGTCATCAGGGTGACGTCCTTGTAGGCTGGCTGCTTCATGAGGCCGTCGATGATGGGCTTTTGCGCCTTGCAGGTCGGGCACCAGGTGGCGCTGATGTCCAGGACGACGGCTTTGCCCGAGGCGGTCATGCTGTCAAAGTCCTTTTGGTTAAAAGGCTTGATTTCTCCGGCCATCGCCAAAGACATCAACGAGGAGAGGGCGAGAAGGGTGCTTGTTTTTGCGAGGTTCATGTAAAGGCTCCAGAAAGTGGTTAGTGAAGTGGGAAGAGGTTAGCGGGATGGCTTGAAAGACTTTTGCTGAATTTGGAGGTAGGCCACGAGCCCGGCGAGCTCCTTTGAGTTCCACGGCAGGGGCTTGGCGGCCATGGGCATGACCATGCAAGCCTGGATCATCTCATCCAGATAGACCGTCTTTCGGCCCAATTGTTCCTTGGCCATGGAAACGGTGTGCGGATAGGGTTTTGCGAAACTGTCGGAGTAGGCGCCGTGGTTGGCATGGCAACTGGCGCAAGCTATGCCGTTAGTGGACAACTTGGTGTCCGTGAAGAGCTTCTCGCCGAACTTGGCGTCTCCGGCAATAGGCTTGTAGCCTGCCGGACGGGTGGTTTGGGGGTCGGCGTCCTCGGCGGCGAAGGCAGCGGGCGCCGAAAGGGCAAAAGCGGCGATCAACGCACTGAGCAAGGCAAAGATGGGTTGGGGCATGGTGATCCTTTTATGTTGAGTCCGCACTAAGAGGCGGCGATCCGCCAAAACGGTTCGCGGGGCCGTAAATATTTATTTTTGAAGATGCGAACCCGATTGCCGATCAGGCCGCTCTTAGTCTCCGAGGAATCGCCTCACAACGTCCTTTCAACCGAACTATCCAGGAAAACCCAATGAACACATCTTTGAAAATGACCTCGCTCATCGCTTTGACGGCTGCAACGCTTGCATTGCCTGCCGCCGCTCAGGACACAAAAGACCCCATGAAATGTCAGCCCAAGCAGGGCATGGCCAAGTGCGGCTCGAAATGCAAAGCGAAATGTGCCAGCAGGTGCGGCGCCAAGTCCAAATGCGGAGCCAAGAAGTGTGCGACGAAGAAGTGTGCGCCCAAATGTGCTCCGAAATGCGGTCCAAAGTGCGCTCCGAAATGTGCCCCAAAGTGCGCGCCCAAGAACTAACGGGGGTGAGCCGCAACCGGCGATCACCGCCAACAAAGGGGTCGGCGCAAGTCGCCGGTTTGCGGCTGCTTGAAACTTACACCAGGTTGGCCCTGCGTGGTGAGCATCTTTTGGGGCAGCTTCTTGGCGGCGAGCTGCCGCGCCAATGGCGGCATTACCCCGAGGATGATGCGATCGACCAAGGGAGCGGGTTTCAGTGGTTCTACCATTCGCATTCGCCAGAAGATCGGTCAGGTGTCGCTGAGCACGGTCACATCCATCTCTTCGCACGCCGAAAGCTGTGGTCGCGTCGGCTTGGTTCGCGCCATGAGATTGAATTCGCCAGTCTTGCTGATGACCCAACCCAGCAAGTCAATACGCGCCACTTGATCGGAATCGGGTTGGATGCCAAGGGCATACCCATCTCTCTTTTTACAGTCAACAGCTGGGTGACCGGCGACTTGATGCTTTCGGCCCCAAATACCGCGTTGCTTTTGGAGCAAATGACTCTCGATACCGGCAATGAGGATGTCGATGCGGTGATCGAAAGCGTCGTCCAGCTTTACCAAAATGAGATTCGGGAGTTGCTGGTTCGACGCGATGCCCATCTGTATCAGAAACGATCGCCCGGACTTCTGCGCGACGAAAGCCTCGAAGTGCTCTCTGAGATGGCCATCAATGTGGATGAGAAATTGGCGGGCGGCGCCGATTAGCAGCAGTCGGATTTTCCATTTTCTTGAATGGGCGGACACGGGACCGTTCCATACGAGCAGAACACGCAGCAGTCGCCAGTCTTTGGTTTGAGCACCTCACCACAACTCTCGCACTCATAAAACCACTGGCAGAAGTCGGTGGGCATGGTCTCACTCTTGGCATGCCCGCACTGCGGGCAGGTTATGGTCGATTCCGTGATTGGCGACGTCATGCTGCACCTCTTCGCTTTGACCAAATTGTTCTTAAAAGTGCCCTCATTTGCCTGCATGCTCTACGGGGACCATAGGGGGACCACTGGTGGGACTTAATGAACCAAAGCCAATATTCATGCGGGTTACAAAGTCACGCCAGGGTAGTGGGCCATGCCGGGGGAGTGCTGCTTTTCTGTTTCGCTCATTGCCGGAAGTCTAGCAAGGTCACTGAGTGCTCAGGGTCTTGGATAAGGTGTTAAGGTTGCGGAACCAATTGTTTGAGAGGAATACTTATGACCGCGTTCATGGTGGTTGATACACTTTTGAAAGATCCTGAACTCTACGAGCAGTACAAATTGCTGGCGAAGCCGCTGGTCGAAAAATTTGGCGGTCAGTATCTGGCACGGGGTGGCAAGATGTCGGTGAAGGAAAACGCCTTGTGGACGCCAACCCGGATGGTGCTGGTGATGTTTCCCTCAAGCGATCACATCGAGGCTTTTTACAATTCCGAGGAATACCAGAAAGTCCTTGCCATCAGCAAGCAGTCCGCTGACAGGACGGTTTTCAGTCTGGAAGGCATGTGAGCGGGAACTGAAAATGTATTTCTTCATTGCACTTGTTGTTTCCGCGGTCTTGTCGCTGGGAGCATGCACCAACCTGATGGGAGCAATGCCGCCAGCAAGCGTTTCGTTGACTTTGAGCAAAGAGAGAATCGCGCAGATTATTGCAAGTCCGGACCGCAGCGCTGCTGACCGAAACAACGACCTGCGGCGCAAGCCCGAGCAGATGCTTGCTTTCATCGGCCTTCGGCCCGGCATGACCGCTCTGGATTTGAGTACCGGTGGCGGCTATACGGCCGAGTTGCTGGCCCGGGCGGCGGGTCCTGCGGGCACGGTCTATGGGCAAAGCCAAGCAGCGCGCGTCCCCGATGCCGTGACACGGCCTGCGGTGACCCCTGAAGGAAATTCGTCGCCCCAACTGGCCTCCCTGCCAGGGTCCTCGAATGCTGTGCCGGCAGTACGCCGAACTTCAGCCCAGGCCTTGGCGGAAAGAGCGAAGAATTCGACACTCGCCAACCTGTATTCGACGGTCCGGGTTTTCGAAGACCCGGTGCCGCCGGAACTGATGACCCGCCTTGACCTGGTCACGCTGATGTTCAATTACCACGACCTCGGTCACATGGGGGTTGACCGCCAACGAATGAACGCTGCCGTGTATGCGGGGTTGAGGCCGGGCGGTCTCTACGTCATCGCCGATCATGCGGGTCGGCCCGGTAGCGGGATCAGCGAATCGGGAACACTGCACCGGATTGAGGAAGCCTTCTTGCGCCAGGAGGTCGAGGCGGCCGGGTTCAAGCTTGTCGGCAGTGCCGATTTTCTCCGCAATCCCTCAGACCCGCGTGACAGGAACACGCCAGAGCCGGCACAACCCAAAGACGAATTTGTTCTGAAGTTTGTTAAACCATGACCGCTACAGTCGAGTGCTGGCAAATTCCTGAATCCGCTGCGCTGTGTCGAGGTCTGCAAAGCAGGCCATGGCGGCCTCGTTTTCGAGTTCCAGGGCGCGTGCCAGCTGGGTTTGCAACTGGCTGGTCAGCATGCGTTTCAGACGCGCTGTGGCGCCAGCAGAGCGCGTCCCGATCTGAGTGGCCAACTCGATGGCCAGTGGCAGCATGGCTGCCTCGGTGGTGACGCGATTGACCAGTCCCAACTGCTGCAGT
>CAZZLB010000177.1:0-6385 GCA_964654655.1 uncultured Rhodoferax sp.
AAGGAGCGTGGCATCACGATTCTGGCCAAGAATTGCGCCGTCACCTGGAAGGACACCCACATCAATATCGTGGATACCCCTGGTCACGCCGACTTCGGTGGCGAGGTCGAGCGGGCGCTGAGCATGGTCGACGGCGTCTTGCTGCTGATCGATGCGCAGGAGGGGCCGATGCCGCAAACGCGCTTTGTTACCAAGAAGGCGCTGGCACTGGGCCTCAAGCCGATTCTGGTGGTCAACAAGGTTGACAAGCCGGGTTCGCGTCCGGAGTGGGTCGTCAATGCCGCTTTTGATCTGTTCGACAAACTCGGCGCAACCGACGAGCAACTGGACTTTCCAGTGGTTTACGCGTCAGGTATCAATGGCTGGTCGTCGATGGAAGAGGGAGCGCAGGGTGAGCAGTGGGGTCCTGACATGTCTGCCCTCTTCAACACCATCCTCGATCACGTGCCGCATCAGCAAGGTGACCCGGCGGCGCCGCTGCAACTGCAAATTTCCGCGATCGATTTCTCGACTTTTGTAGGCCGCATCGGCGTGGGCCGCATCAGCCAGGGAACCATCAAGCCCATGATGGACGTGGTGGTCATGGAAGGACCGGACGGCAAGGCCGTCAAGGGCCGTGTCAATCAGGTGCTGACCTTTCAGGGTCTCGAGCGTGTCCAGGCTAGCGACGCGGGTCCAGGCGAAATTGTCCTGATCAACGGACTCACCGAAATCGGCATTGGCGTGACTATCACCGACCCGGTCAATCCGGCGCCACTACCCATGCTGAAAGTGGACGAGCCAACGCTGACCATGAACTTCTGCGTCAACACCAGCCCGCTGGCCGGGCGTGAAGGCAAGTACGTTACCAGTCGCCAGATCTGGGACCGCCTGCAGAAGGAACTGCAGCACAACGTGGCATTGCGCGTCAAGGAAACCGGCGAGGAAGGCATTTTTCAAGTCATGGGCCGCGGCGAGTTGCACCTGACCATTCTGTTGGAAAACATGCGTCGTGAAGGCTACGAACTGGCCGTGTCCAAGCCGCGCGTCGTGTACAAGCTTGTCAACGGTGAAAAGCACGAGCCCATTGAAATGGTGACTGTCGATATTGAGGAACAGCACCAGGGTGGCGTGATGCAGGCGCTTGGCGAACGCCGGGGTGACCTGTTCAACATGGAGTCCGATGGTCGGGGACGCGTGCGTCTGGAATACCGTATTCCTGCGCGCGGGCTGATCGGTTTTACCAACGAGTTTCTTAATCTGACGCGCGGCACCGGCCTGATCTCCAACATATTCGACAGCTACGAAGCGCACAAGGGCGACATCGGCGGACGCAAGAATGGCGTGCTGATCTCCATGGACGCGGGCGAGATCTTTACTTACGCCCTGGGCAAGCTCGATGACCGGGGACGCATGTTTGTCAAGGCCAACGATCCAGTGTATGAAGGCATGATCGTCGGCATTCATAGCCGAGAAAATGACCTGGTGGTGAACGCCACACGGACCAAGCAGCTGACCAACTTCCGTGTCAGCGGCAAGGAAGATGCCATCAAGATCACTCCTCCGATCGAATGCACCCTGGAATACGGCGTGGAGTTCATTGAGGACGACGAACTGGTTGAGATCACACCCAAGTCCATTCGTTTGCGCAAGCGCCACCTGACCGAGAACGAACGCAAACGCGCCAATCGCGCACCGGTATAGATACAGCATTGAAGCTCACTCACAACAGGGCGGTTGTTCTGATGCTGGCGGTGACCTTGATGTGGTCAATCGCCGGTGTCGTGACGCGGCATCTGGAGCATGCCCGCAGTTTTGAGGTGACCTTCTGGCGCAGCTTCTTTACGGTGCTGGCCCTTTTGGTCATATTGCCTCTGTTTCAAGGACGCGATGTGTTTCGCCGGATGCAGGGCGGCGGGTCGGCCCTATGGATCTCCGGCGTCTGCTGGTGCGGCATGTTCACCTTTTTCATGGTCGCCATCACACTGACCAGTGTTGCCAATGTTCTCGTCACCATGTCGATTGGTCCCTTGCTGACCGCGCTGGCATCACGTCTGTTCATCGGCCACAGAGTACCGGCGCGCACCTGGTTTGCCATTGTTGTCGCCGGTTGCGGTATTGGCTACATGTACGGCAGCCAGATCAGCCAGGGCGTCAGCGTGGTCGGTACGCTGGTGGCATTGTGCGTACCCATTTCGGGTGCCGCCAACTGGACCGTCACACAACACGCGCATGCTCAGGGCCGTGATGTCGATCTGATACCAGCAGTGTTGATCGGCGCGGTCTTTTCCTGCATCTTGACACTGCCACTGGCCTTTCCGTTTCAGGCATCAGGTCACGATCTGACGTTGCTGGCATCGCTCGGTGTGGTGCAACTGGCCATCCCCTCCGCACTGTCGGTGTTGTGCGCCCGGGTCTTGAAGGCGCCCGAAGTATCCCTGCTGGGTCTGCTGGAGGTGATATTTGGTATTCTGCTAGCCTGGGTTGGTGCCAATGAAGTGCCGGGTGCGAATGTGCTGGCCGGAGGCGCGCTGGTGATCGGCTCGCTGGCGCTCAATGAATTAATCGGCTGGAGAAACAGAGGATGAACACAAAGCCTGAATTGCCAACAGACAACGCAGCAGAGGTCGTGACGGAGGTACATGGTCACGTGGGGCTGATCACAATCAATCGCCCGAAAGCCCTTAACGCGCTTTCGCTTCCGATGATCCACAGCCTGACGAAGATTTTGCTGCTTTGGCGCGATGCTCCGGCCGTGCACGCTGTTGCTATTCGGGGTACCAGCAAGACAGGTCCGTTTGGCGCTTTTTGTGCCGGGGGAGATATCCGCTTTTTTCACCAGGCAGCACTGGCTGGCGACGATGCACTGGAGCAGTTTTTCACTGAAGAATATGCGCTCAATCATCTGATCCACAACTACCCCAAACCTTACATCGCGTTCATGGATGGCATCGTGATGGGCGGGGGTATGGGCATCAGTCAGGGCGCCCAGATCCGAATCGTCACCGAGCGGACGCGCATGGCGATGCCGGAAACGAATATCGGCTTGTTCCCGGATGTCGGAGGCGGCTATTTTCTGAGCCGCTGTCCGGGGCATAGCGGTGAATGGCTCGCTCTGACCGGCGAAGTAGTTAACGCCAGCCTGGCACTGGAACTGGGATTGGCTGACGCCTGTTTTGAAACGACACAGCTGGCTTCCGCGTGGGCTGCGCTGGGCAGCTCGGATTTTGATCGGGATGGCGCGGTCGATCAGTGGCTCACCTTGTTCTCCAACCCGGAGGCAGAAGATCCGAATGCGCACACTGCCCAGATCGACCATCACTTTGCCAAGCACTCGGTCAGTGCCATCGTGCATTCGCTCGAGGCGGATGAATCAGCCTGGGCGCAACACACGGCGCATACGCTGCGCCGCCGCTCGCCGTTGATGCTGCATGTGGTGCTGGCCCAGATCAGGCGCGCCCGTCACATGACACTGGCCGACGACCTGCGCATGGAACGAGACATGATTTATCATTGTTTTCACCCCCATCATCTGAATCTCGGTGACGCTCAGAGCGAGGCAGTGGAAGGCATCCGCGCCCTGGCGGTTGACAAGGACAACACGCCGCAGTGGAACCCGTCACGCATCGAAAAAGTGGAGGCTGCCACAGTGACGCCATTTTTCAGCAGTCCCTGGACCCCCGACACACACCCGTTGCGCGATCTGCGCTGAGTCCGCTTACCGATTGCGCCCTTTCATGGCACGCTCCACTTCGCGCTTGCCTTCCCGGTCCTTGATGGTGTCGCGTTTGTCGTGTTCGGCCTTGCCTTTGGCCAGGGCTATGTCGCATTTGATCTTGCCAGCCTTCCAGTGCAGATTCAGGGGCACCAGCGTATAGCCTTTTTGTTCTACCTTACCGATCAGGCGCCTGATTTCTTCCTTGTGCATCAGGAGCTTCCTGGTACGCACTTTGTCCGGACTGATGTGGGTCGATGCCGTGCCCAAGGGAGTAATTTGCAACCCGATGATGAACAACTCACCGTCGCGGATCACAACATAGCCGTCGGTCAGTTGCACCTTGCCTTCACGCAGCGACTTCACCTCCCACCCTTCGAGAACCAGGCCCGCTTCGAAGCGCTCTTCAAAGAAGTAGTTGTAGGCCGCCTTCTTGTTGTCAGCGATGCGTGCAGCGGTTTCTGGTTTCTTGGCCATGGGGTCAATGTGGGGTTGTAAGTTGTGCGTACAAGGCTTGTCTACAATCCCGCGCAGACCTCCATTCTATGAAAACCGTAACCAAATCCGTTCTCATCTGGTACTCAGCCGCGGAGATGTATGTTTTGGTGACGGACGTAGACCGGTATCCCCAATTTCTGCCTTGGTGCGATCGGGCCCGGGTGGTTAATTCCGAGACGGACGGAATGACAGCGGAGATCGGTATTTCCTTCAGTGGAATTCGGCAGACCTTCACAACGCGCAACACCCATGTGCCGGACCGTCAGGTAGCCATCAAACTGGTCAGCGGCCCGTTTTCCAAGCTCGACGGTGAGTGGAATTTTTTGCCGATCGGAGACGGCACACAGCGCGCCTGCAAAGTCGAGTTGACGCTGCACTATGGCTTTGACAACGCTGCTCTGAGCAAAATGGTCGGACCTGTATTCGACAAGATTGCCAGCAGCATGGTCGATGCGTTCGTCAAGCGGGCAGCGCAGGTCTATGGCGAGTAAGCCGGCGCTATGCGTCAGTGTGGTTCATTCGCCGGCGCCGCGCCAGGTGCGGGAGGTCAAGTTGTCGCTCTCTCTTGGCAGCACGGTATTGCAAGCTCTGCAGGCCAGTGGTCTGATGGACCCGTTGGCGCTGCAACACCCTGTGCCTGCGTTGTTCGGTGTATGGGGACGCAAGGTTGCGTTGCAGCAGACGCTGCTTCAAAATGATCGCGTCGAAATCTATCGCGAACTCAAGGTGGATCCCAAAGTCGCACGCCGGGCGCGTTTTGCAAAGCAGGGCGCCCGCAGCGCGGGACTCTTCGTCAAGAAGCGTGCGGGCGTCTGAGTCGTCAATTGCAGTCCGCTTCGATGATGTCCTGAATCCGGCTCAACTCGGCAGCACGTGCACCAGCGTCAAGAATCTCGGGTTCACCCTTTTCGTTACTTCGGGCGATCGG
Organism: uncultured Rhodoferax sp.; assembly: GCA_964654655.1. Lineage (GTDB taxonomy): Bacteria > Pseudomonadota > Gammaproteobacteria > Burkholderiales > Burkholderiaceae_C > Rhodoferax. The sequence goes on from CAZZLB010000177.1 coordinate 5,121, forward strand.
GCGATTGGAGTCCAGGCTGGCCTTGGCACGCTTGGCTCGAGCGCAGTTGTCCGCTTTGGATGTCGCGAGTTTCTCGCCTTCGGCGCGGCGCCTGGCAAGCTCAATTTCCTCAGTCTTCTTCTTCTTGTCGGTCAGTTCCTTATCAATGCCGCCGAGTCGAGGCGCGCTGGCACTGCTCTGAGGCGCAGCGACGGGTATTACGGCGGGACGCTCCAGAATATTCTTTTCAGGGATATCAGGTGGCGGCGCCCGGTCGCTGAACACCTTGTGCCCATCCTTGTCCAGCCACTGCCAATGGGCAACCGCCTGCAGACTGACCAAGCAGGCCATGGCGGCAAGAATGTACCTGATATGTTTCATCAGGCAAGTTTAGCCTGCCCAGGACATGTTTGCACAGGCCATTGAACTCAGTCACGTGGCTACAATCCACCATTTGGAGCTCAAGAACATGCGCCTCATCGGCAAAGCGCTCACCTTCGACGATGTATTGTTGGTGCCAGCGTTCTCCCAGGTCCTTCCCAAGGACACCTCGCTGGCCACCCGTTTTTCCCGCAACATCGCACTCAATTTGCCTTTGGTTTCGGCCGCCATGGATACAGTGACCGAGGCGCGCCTGGCCATTGCCATCGCACAGGAGGGTGGTATCGGCATTGTTCACAAGAACATGTCGCCGCGCGAGCAGGCGGCGCAGGTAGCCAAGGTCAAACGCTATGAGTCAGGCGTGCTCCGTGATCCGGTCGTGATCACACCACAGCACACGGTACGCCAGGTCATGAGCTTGTCTGAACAACTGGGTGTGTCAGGTTTCCCGGTCTGCGACGCCGGCAAGGTCGTTGGCCTGGTCACCGGACGGGATCTGCGGTTTGAAACACGGCTGGATCTGCCGGTCAGCCACATCATGACGATACGCGACAAACTGGTGACCGTACCCGATGGCACGACCCTGGAAGAAGCCAAGGTGTTATTGAACCAGTACAAGATCGAGCGTTTGCTGGTCGTCAATGATGCGTTTGAACTCAAGGGACTTATCACTGTCAAGGATATAACCAAGCAGACGAGCTTTCCCAATGCCGCGCGCGATGCACAGGGCCAATTGCGGGTTGGTGCAGCGGTTGGCGTTGGCGAGGGTACAGAGGAGCGTGTCGAGGCACTGGTGCGTGCGGGCGTTGACGCCATCGTGGTCGACACTGCGCACGGTCATAGCCAGGGTGTGATCGAGCGGGTGCGCTGGGTCAAGAAGAACTACCCGCAGATTGACGTCATCG
>CAZZLB010000178.1:0-6378 GCA_964654655.1 uncultured Rhodoferax sp.
CGGTGATTCTGGACGCCAAGCGCGGCGACATTGGCAGCACCGCCGAGCAATACGCCATAGAGGCCTTCGAGCGCTACGGTGCCGACGCCGTGACCCTGTCGCCCTTCATGGGTTTCGATTCGGTGCAACCTTACCTGAAATACCACGGTAAAGGTGCGTTCCTGCTGTGTCGCACGTCCAATCCCGGCGGCGACGATCTGCAGTCGCAGCGCCTCTGCGGCGTGCCGGGGGAACCGCTGCTGTACGAGCATGTGGCGCGGCTGGCGCAGGGGCCCTGGAATCTCAACGGCCAGCTCGGTCTGGTGGTGGGTGCTACCTACCCGGCAGAAATCGAACGGGTGCGCCGCGTTGCGCCCACCTTGCCCCTACTGATTCCTGGTGTGGGTGCGCAGGGGGGTGACGCGCTTGCCACGGTCCGGGCCGGCTGGCGCGCCCTGAACGGTGCAACCGTGTCACCCATTGTTGTCAATTCGTCACGCGCCATTCTGTATGCTTCCAGTGCCGATGATTTCGCACAAGCCGCGCGGCGCGAGGCACTGCGTACCCGCGATATGCTGGAGGCGGCGAAACTCTGAGCGCTGCAGCCGGGGTAAACCCCTATGACAGCGCAGCGATTTGCAACGACATTCATGGATGCTGAACTTTTGACGCACCAAAAACAGAAGGATGTGCCATGACTGAACCCAAGCTGATTCTTGATTACGTTTACGACCACGAGGTCAACTTTGCCAACAGGGTCTTTCTGACTCAACCCATTGGCAATGGCCAGGTGAAGGACTACACCTGGGCGCAGACACTGGATCAATCGAGGCGCATGGCGGCGCACCTGAAGAGCCTCGGTTATGAGCCCGGCTCGCGCATCGCCCTGCTGTCGAAGAACTGTGCGCACTTTTTCATGACCGAGCTCGCCATCTGGATGGCGGGTTACACCACGGTCGCCATTTTCCCGACGGAGACCGCCCAGACCGTGCGCTATGTGCTGGAGCACAGCGAGGCCAAACTGCTGTTCGTCGGCAAGCTCGATACCTGGCCGCAGCAGATCAGTGGCGTGCCGCAGGGCGTTTCCTGCATTGCCTTGCCGCTATCACCGAAGACCGACTTTGAATCCTGGGACGCGATTGTTGCGCGCACGCAGCCGCTGGGCGGGCGGCCGCAGCGCAACACCCGCGACATGGCGATGCTGATCTACACCTCGGGCTCCACCGGTCAACCCAAAGGCGCGATGACGAGTTTTGGCGCCATCACCCGTGCGGCAGAAGGTTTTTTCAACATTACAAAAGAGCGCTTGGGCGCGGCAACCGAGGTTCGAATTCTGTCCTATCTGCCCTTGGCGCACAGTTACGAACGTTCCTGCGTCGAGGCATCCTGTCTCGTCGCCGGGGAGGCGCATGTTTATTTCGCCGAGACGCTCGACACCTTTTTGCAGGACTTGCAGCGCGCGCGGCCAACGATTTTCATTTCGGTGCCCCGGCTCTGGCTCAAGTTCCAGCAGGGCGTCTTTGCCAAGATGCCCCCCAGGAAGCTGGACCGCCTGCTGAGCGTCCCGATACTGGGGCGCATCGTTGGCAAAAAGGTGCTCAAGGGTCTGGGGCTGGACCAGGTGCGCAGTGCGGCCAGTGGCTCGGCACCGATCCCGGCCGACCTGATTGCCTGGTACCGTCGCCTGGGGCTGCAATTGCTCGAAGGCTACGGCATGACCGAGGACAACTCGTTCTCGCATAGTTCCAATGCACAGTTCAACGAGCCTGGCTATGTCGGCGTAGCCTCGCCTGGAGTGCAGGTACGCATCAGCCCGGAAGGCGAAGTTCTGATCAAGTCACCCGGCCAGTTCGACGGCTATTACAAGCAGCCCGAACTCACGGCAGAGTCGTTCACCGACGATGGCTTCTTCCGAACCGGCGACCTGGGCGAACTGCGCTCCGACGGCATGCTCAAGATCACCGGCCGCGCCAAGGAACTTTTCAAAACAGGCAAGGGAAAATACGTGGCACCGGCCCCGATCGAGAACCTGCTCAACGCGCACCCGCTGATCGAACTCTCGCTGGTCTCGGGTGTTGGCCAGGTGTCCGCTTACGGCATGGTGGTGCTGGCCGAATCCATCCGGCCGCAACTGGGCAATCCGCAGGTGCGCTCGGATGTCGAGAGTCAGCTGACCCAACTGCTGAAAGACGTGAATCAGCAGCTTTCCGAATACGAACACCTGCGCATGCTGGTGGTGGTCACGGAACCCTGGTCAATCGAAGCCGGAACACTGACTCCCACCATGAAAGTCCGGCGCAGCCGCATCGAGGCGGCCGTTCAACCGAAGGTGGAAGGCTGGTACGGCAGCAGCAACGTGATCCACTGGAACTGAAAGAAAGAAAGAACGCATGTCCCTGACTCCCCCGTCACGCCACGGTGGCGACCGTGTCGCAGAAGCCTTGCAGGCGCATGGCGTGCCCTGCATCTTCACGCTTTGCGGTGGCCATATTTCGCCGATCCTGAGTGCCTCCAAGGCGCGCGGCATCCGCATCGTTGACGTGCGCGACGAGGCCACCGCCGTCTTTGCGGCAGACGCCAGTGCGCGCCTGCTGGGCCTGCCGGGGGTGGCGGCGGTCACCGCTGGCCCTGGTATCAGCAACACCATCACGGCCCTGAAGAATGCGCAACTGGCGCAGTCGCCCGTGATCCTGATTGGCGGCGCTGCCCCAACGGCGTTGCAAGGGCGCGGTGCGCTGCAGGACATTGACCAGCGCCCGCTGGTGGAGCCGCACGTCAAGCTGTTCCGCAAGATCCTGTGCGTGCGCGACCTCGGTCCGGCGGTGGACGAAGCCTTCGCAGTGGCGCAATCCGGTGTGCCCGGTCCCGTGTTCATCGAGTGCCCGGTCGACCTGCTGTACGACGAAGTCTCGATCCGCCAGTGGTATGCCGACGCGGCAGGCAAGGGCACATCGGTGCCTGACCGTTTGCTGCGCTTCTACCTGAACCGCCACGTGAAGAAGATGTTTGCCGGGAGCCAGGAGCATGCCGCGCCCCAGGTGTGCGCTGTGGCGGCGCCGCGTGCGTCGGATGCCAGTTTGCAGGCAACGCTGGCGGCGCTGGCCAAGGCCGAGCGCCCCTTGATGGTGATTGGCAGTCAGACCTTGGTGCTGTCGCAGGAAGCGGCGCGTGTGGCTGAGGCCGTAACACGGCTGGGCATTCCGGTCTATCTCTCCGGCATGGCGCGCGGTTTGCTGGGGCGTGAGCATCCGCTGCAAATGCGCCATCAACGGCGCAATGCGCTGCGTGAATCCGATTGCGTCATGCTCTGTGGCGTGCCCTGTGACTTTCGCCTTGACTACGGCAAGCATGTGCGCCGCAACGCGACACTGATCGCGGCGAACCGCAGTGCCAAAGACGCGCGTCTGAACCGCAAACCTGACATCGCGGCGATTGGTGACGCTGGTCTCTTTCTGCAGGCACTGGCGCAGGCGCAGCCCACTGCAGCCAAAGCGTCACGCCTGGATGGCTGGATCGCAAAACTGCGCCAGCGTGACGCAGAGCGCGAGGTCGAGATCGATGTCCAGGCGCAGGCGCCGGGCGAATTCGTGAACCCGATCGCTCTGTTTCGCGCACTCGAAAAAGAGGCGGGCGACAACGCGGTGCTGGTGGCAGACGGTGGTGATTTTGTCGCAACCGCTTCCTACGTCATGCACCCGCGCGCACCGCTGACCTGGCTCGACCCTGGTGCCTTTGGAACTCTCGGTGTGGGTTCCGGTTTTGCGCTGGGTGCTGCGCTGGCCAAACCCGGCAGCGAAGTCTGGATCATTTTTGGCGATGGCGCCTGCGGCTATGGGCTGGTCGAGTTCGACAGCTTTGTGCGCCACGGCATTCCGGTGATTGCGTTGGTCGGTAACGACGCCGGTTGGACCCAGATTGCGCGTGAGCAGGTCAAGATGCTCAAAGACGATGTGGCCACCGTGCTGGCCCGCACCAACTACCACGAGGTGGCAGCCGGCTTTGGCGCCGAAGGCATCCTGATCAGGACCATGGCCGAAGTCCCCTCCGCACTGGCGCGTGCGCGCGCACTGGCCAGAAGCGGCAAGCCGGTGCTGGTCAACGTCTGGCTAGACAAGACCGAATTCCGCGAGGGCTCGCTATCGATGTAGCGGGCCAAGTGCTCAAAGCACCCGTTGCAGGGAAATCAGTCGAGTCGCGTCAACGCGTGAAGGCCACCAGAAATATCACGGCCAACAAGCAAGCCGCCACGCCAAAGACGACCAGGGCCGCTGGATCGCTGCCCTTGAATTTTTTGACGCCTCTCGCAAAATCTCTCGGAAACTCTTCAGTCACGGTGTTGTCTCCCCATGCAAAGTAGTCTGCCAACCGATTCATCCATCTGCTGAAGACAAGCAGCAGATGGCGGCCAATCTACATCGATTGAAGCGCAGCCGCAAGTGTCGTTTTCACCAAGAGCGTTGCTCAAGAGCAAAATCAAGAAGCTTGTCGCGGGCTTTGCTCTGGTAACAGATTGCAAGGGTGTCTGCAGGAATCCCTGGGGCGGCATAGACTCGGGGCTCCTGCAGCTCTACCACCCTTGCCATGACCGTAGCCCCCATGATGGAATCGTCAGCGCGTGATGCCTTCCAGGAAAGTTTTCCGGACCGCGCCAGCCTGTCCGCTGCGGCCTGGGGTGGGGCGGCTCTCGTTTCGGCCACGCTCGCTGCGTGCGGCGGTGGCTCGACAGCCGGCGCGACAGTGGCGCCCGGGCCTGGTGTGAGCACATCGGTCAGTGACGAAGAGGCCGCGCGCTTCCTGTTGCAGGCGCAGTTCTCCGCCAGCGACGCCGACATTGCCTCGGTACGGACGCTGGGCTACGCCGCCTGGCTGGATCGCCAGTTGGCGCTGCCGCTGGGCCAGACCGGCTGGGACTGGCTGGAGAGCAGGGGCTATGGCGATGTCCTGAACCATTCCAACTATTACGACAGCAGCTACCAGGCTGACTACATGATGTGGAACCAGCTGATCACGGCGAGCGACGCAGTGCGCAAACGCCTGGCGCTGGCACTGTCGGAATATTTTGTGGTGTCCCTGTCAGGGCTCAGTTTCACCTGGCGATCGCACGCCGGCGCGCATTACTGGGACACGCTGGTGGCGCACGCCGCAGGCAACTTTCGCAATCTGCTGGAAGCAGTGACGCTGCATCCGGCGATGGGCTATTACCTCAGTACCAAGGGCAACAAGAAAGAGGATGCGTCAGGGCGTCAGCCGGACGAGAACTACGCGCGCGAGGTAATGCAGCTGTTCACCATCGGGCTGGTTCAACTCAACGCTGACGGCACTCCCAAGCTCGATGCAGCGGGCAACAAGCAGGACACCTACGGTGCCAGCGACGTCAGCAACCTGGCGCGTGTCTTTACCGGGTATGACTTCGACCAGAGTCAAAACGTCAACACGGTCATACCGCAGACCGGTGGCGGTAACCGCACCGTGGGCAGTACAGCGTTCGCCCGATTGCCCATGGTGCTGACGGCCAGCAACCATTCGACGCTGGCTGCCAGCTTTCTGGGTACGACGATCGCTGCCAACACGGCTGCTCCAGTTGCACTCAAGACGGCGCTGGACACACTGTTCAACCACCCCAACACCGGTCCCTTCTTCTGCCGGCAAATGATCCAGCGCCTGACTACCAGCAACCCGACGCCAGCCTATGTGGCACGCGTGGCGACGGTCTTCGCCAACAACGGCGCTGGCGTGCGCGGCGATTTGTCCAAGGTCTTCAAGGCCATCCTGCTGGACGAGGAGGCGCGCTCATCGGCCGGTTTGACGCAGCTGGAGTACGGCAAGCTGCGCGAACCGATGCTGCGCCTGGTGCAGTGGGCGCGCAGCTTTGGCCTTGCTTCGACCAGTGGTGACTGGAAAATCGGCGACCTGAGCAATGCCGCAACGCAACTCGGACAGAGCCCGTTGCGCTCGCCCTCTGTTTTCAATTTCTTCAGACCCGGCTACGTGCCGCCCGCCACGGCCTTGAGCGCCGGTCTGGTGGCGCCGGAATTTCAGGGTGTCAGCGAAAGCTCGGTCGGTGGCTATCTGAACTACATGATGACGCTGATCTCCAGCGGTCTCAATTCAGGCGACATCACTGCCGCCTACACGGCGGAGCTTGCCTTGGCGACCGACGCCACCAAGCTGGTGCGTCGCCTGAATTTGCTGCTGTGCGCTGGCCAGTTGTCGGCTGCCAACCAGACGCTGATCGTGAACGCGCTCAACGCTACCGCACTCACGTCGAGCAGCACTGTTGCCGCCCAACGCAATCGCGTCTGCGCCGCCGTCCTGCTGGTGATGGCTTCGGCGGACTATCTGGTGCAGAAGTGAGAGGCTTGTGGGACAGACCGCAGTTACGCGAAGCGAACCAGCTCT
>CAZZLB010000179.1:0-6376 GCA_964654655.1 uncultured Rhodoferax sp.
AGATGGGCTCGGTCGGCAAGATCGAGCTGTACCAAAGTCACGAGTCGGTCTGGCACAAGCTCGACGAACTGACACCGACAGGCAATGGGCCGCTGCTGCCACCCATGGTGACACTGCAGATTCTGGGGGGCCGCAAAGAAAAGATCCGCCCCGGCGACGTGCTGGGCGCACTCACTGCCGACTGCGGCTACAGCCGCGAGCAGGTCGGCAAGATCGTGGTCACGGAGTTCACCACTTTCGTGGCTGTGCAACGCGATATTGCCCTGGCAGCGATGCAAAAGCTCAACGCCGGCAAGGTCAAAGGCAAAAGCGTCAAGGTGCGGCTCCTGTAAGCCGCACGCGGCTTACTTCTTGACCGTGACCGTGGCCTCTTCGATGATCAGCGGATAAGAGTAGCCACTGCCAAAGTCGCGGTTCAACACGACCGTGCCTGAAATGCTGACCTTGTCGCCAACAGCCGCGGTTTGCGTGCTGGTGACAACCAGATTGTTGGTACTGGCCTTGGCGTCACCGGTGCCGTCCTGCACGTGGACAAAGTTGCGACCCATGATGCCGTTATTGACCTTCACCACCTTGCCTTCCACCGTGACCTTCTTGCCAGCCAGCGTGGCCTTGTCCTTGTAGGTCGCGGCAACGGTCTTGACAGCGGCATCGGCAGCCGTGGCGTTGATCGAAACAAGACCGGCGCCGGCAATCAGTGCGGCCAGCGCGATGGATAGAAACCTCATAAAAACTCCTGTGATTGGTTGCGCCGAGTATATCGGTAGCTCAATGCCCTTGTGTCGCAGCAGCGCGCAGCTTGTCCTTCTTGTTCGGGCGCTTGCCCTTGACGCCGCCACCCGCCGCCGCCACCGGACTTGCGGTTTGCCTTGGCTCAAAGCCGGCAATCTGCTCCAGTGGCAAGCTCAGGCGCTGACGCTTTTCTATCAGTCGGAAGTGCGCCAGGCTCTCGGCGCTGACAAAGCTGATGGCGATACCGCTCTCGCCAGCACGGCCGGTGCGACCGATGCGGTGCGTGTAGTCGAGCGCCGAACGCGGCAGGTCGTAGTTCACCACCACCGGCAGCAGAACAATATCGAGGCCGCGCGCCGCGACGTCGGTGGCAACCACTACCTTGACACGTGATGCCTTGAAGTCCGCCAGCACCTGGGTGCGCTTGCCCTGGCTCAACCGGCCATGAAAGGGCTCGGCGCTGATGCGGGCCTTGCGCAGCTTGTCGGCAATCATCTCGGCGCTGTGGCTGGTCGCGACAAAAACCAGTACGCGTTTCCAGTGGTTTTGCTGGATCAGGTGGCGCAGCAACTGCGTCCGGTTTGGCGCGTCGACAGCAATGGCACGCTGCGCAATATCGGGTGCTATCAGGGGCTCCGGTGTCACGGTAATGCGAAGCGGATCCCGCAACAACTTCTGCGCCAGCGCCTGCACTGCGGGCGGAAAAGTGGCGGAGAAGAACAGGTTCTGCCGCTGCGCCGGCAGCAGCGCGAGGATGCGCGCAAGTTCTTCGGTGAAGCCAAGGTCGAGCAGGCGATCGGCTTCATCAAGCACCAGCATCTGGACAACGGACAGGTCCAGCGCGTTGTGCCCCACCAGATCAAGCAGCCGCCCCGGCGTGGCCACCACGATATCGGTGCCACCACGCAGACGCAGCAGTTGCGGGTTGATGGACACGCCACCAAACACGATGGAAACCTTGAGCGCTGGCGACAGATGCGCGCCCAGACTGCGGATTTCCTCGCCCACCTGCGTGCCGAGCTCGCGCGTCGGCACCAGAACCAGGGCTCGGGGACGCCGCGCGCCGCTGAGCAACTTTGCTTGCAGCCGCTGCAGCAGCGGCAGCGCAAAGGCCAGCGTCTTGCCGGAGCCGGTTTGCGCCGAACCCAGCACATCGCGCCCCTGCAAGGCTGCCGGAATGGCAGCCAGCTGGATCGGGGTTGCTTCAAGGTAGGCCTTGTCGTTCACAGCCAGCAAAAGTGCGGGCGACAGGCCGAGGGAGAGAAAGGACATGGGCTCAGTTTAGTCCTGCGCCAACCGGGGTGGCCAAGTGCTGGGATAATCGGCGCTTTTCCACCCATTCACTGGAGTCAGTTTCATGGCCAAAGAGTTCCGTACCGAAGCCGAGCGCAAGGCAAGCCCCCGTCCTGTGCCACCCAAAGGCGTGTGCTTCACCGCACCGCGTGGGCAAAAGCGCAGTCTGGAGCGCGGCACAGCCACCAACAACAAGAAGAACCCCGGCAAGCGCTGCCACAAGGGCGGCTGAACGGCGGTCTTACCAAGGCAGTGTGTCGGGCCCAATGACTTGAACAGGATACGCGCCCAGACTTTTCATGGGCCAGCCTGTTTGAACCGGCGCTACCACGTAGGCAGCGTCCACCCCAACGTCGTCACAGGCTTGCCAGAAACCTTTGGTGACTTTCGGGGCGCTCGAAAATTTCACCTCGAAGGCGATTTTTCGCGCTCCAATTTCTACCAGAAGGTCCAGTTCAGCACCCGCCGCCGTTCGATAAAAGCTGGCGGTGGCACCGTCCGGCAACTGGTTGCAGATCTGCTCCACCACGAAGCCTTCCCAGGAAGCCCCGGTTGACGGGTGCCCAAGCAGGTCATCCTGAACCCGGATATTGAGCAAATAGTGCAACAGTCCGGCGTCGCGCACGTAAACCTTGGGTGACTTGACCAGGCGCTTACCCACATTGGCGTGATACGGCTCCAGGCAGCGCAGCATCAAGGTTTGAGCCAGGTGATCCAGGTAACGCGCTGCTGTGGGTTGCGAGACCCCGAGCGACGCGGCAAGGGCTGAGGCATTGAACAATTGGCCGTGCAGGTGCGCCGTCATGCGCCAAAACCTTCGCATCTGCTCCGGATCGAGCTTCACCCCCAATGCGGCTGGCAGATCGGTGTTCAGAAAGTGCCGCACAAATGCATCACGCCACTGCCATGAATCGCTGTCGCTGCCTGCCAAATAGCTGCCAGGAAATCCGCCACGCAGCCACAGCGTCTGAATGTCGGGAAAACCGGCCATCACCTCGGGCAATAGCAGGGGCACCATGTCAATCAATACCAGCCTGCCCGCCAGAGACTGTGACTGCTGCAACAGCTTGAATGACGCAGAGCCCAGGATCAGGAAGCGGCCGGGTCGACGGTCAGCATCAATTTCACCGCGCAGGACAGAAAACAGCTCCGGTGCGTTCTGAATTTCATCGAGCACCAGCAATCGGTTCCGGTTGGCCGCGAAGAACATTCCGGGCTCTTCAATCCGTGCACGCGCCTGCGGCTGCTCCAGGTCCAGATACAAGGCATCTGGCTGCAATGCGGCAATTTGTCGCGCCAGCGTGGTCTTTCCGACCTGGCGAGCACCGAGTATGGCGACCGCTGGGCTCCAGCCCAGCGCTTGTCTCAATTTTTCTTCACAAATTCGTTTAAACATCATTGCATTTTAAATATGACATATTGAAATTGCAAGGATATTGTTCCTACTCAACACTACGCAACCACGGCCAGCGCTCAAGGATTTGCGCATCGTTCGGATTGCTCAGGATGTCTGAAACGAACCGGTGTTTGATAAATAACTGTGCAATTTGGTGTTCATACTACTAAAATGCTCGTTTATGTTTCCAAGAAACTCGGATTCCCATCTGCAAAGCTTGTTTTCCGCCTTCCCCGTGGTGGTGGTCAGTGGCGCGCGGCAGGTAGGCAAAACTACCTTGCTTCGCCAGGCCTATCCTTCGGTGGATTACGTGGTGCTGGATGCCAGCCAGGACCTGGAACAGGCGCGCCGCGAACCTGATCTGTTCCTCACGAATCACCCCTGCCCCTTGATCGTGGACGAGATTCAGTACGCCCCTGAACTGGTGGCCGCCATCAAGCGGCGCGTGGACGCGCAGCAGGCCAGGCCGGGGCAATTCCTGTTGACCGGCTCGCAGCAGTGGCAAGTGATGGCAAGTCTGGCCGAGAGTCTGGCCGGGCGGGTCGCCTTTTTGGACCTGGGCGGACTGAGCCTGTCGGAACTGACGCAGGCGCAGCCACAGACGCCGGGCAACCTGTGGCTCTCGCGCTGGTTCACGGCGCAGGAGAAAAGCGAGCAACAAGATTTTTTTGCCTGGAGCCGCACCGCACCGCGCTTTTCCGGTGGCCTGCACGAATGGCTTTGGCGCGGCTTCATGCCACGAGCACAAACGCTGGCCTTGAACCTGGTGCCGGATTTTTGGGCGGGCTACCACCGCACCTATGTGGAGCGCGATGCACGCCTGGCCGGTGAAGTGGGGGACTGGCACGACTTTGGCCGTTTTGTGAGGCTTATGAGCGCCCTGACCGCGCAAGAAATCAATCACAGCCAGTTGGGGCGTGAAATCGGCATCAATCCAAAGACCGCGCAGCGCTGGCTCAAAATGATGCAAGCCACCTACCAATGGTTTGAACTCCCCCCGTTTTTTGCGAACCGCATCAAGCGCGTCAGCAAAAGCCCCAAAGGCTATCTGGTGGACACCGGCATGGCCTGTCACCACGCCGCTCTCAGCAGCCCGCAGGCATTGGGCAGTCACCCCCTGTTTGGCGCGCTGTTCGAGACTGCGATGGTGATTGAAGTTCGCAAGACATTGGCATTGCTCGGTGGCGCGTCGGGCATCCACCACTGGCGCGCCAGCACCGGCGCCGAAGTCGATTGCATCATTGAGCGCGATGGCTGGCTGCATCCCATCGAAATCAAACTCACCAGCCAACCCACGCGCAAACAAACCCTCGGACTACAAGCCTTTCGCAAGGCCCACCCCGACCTGCGCATTGGCAGCGGCCTGATGCTGTGCGCCGTGGAGCAAGCCCGCTGGATCAGCGAAGATGTGCTGGCACTGCCATGGAATGTGGTGTAGAGCGGCTTGGATTAAACAGCTTGGGGCCAATTGATCTGCACTTTTCTGCTATTGGCAAGACAGTCACGCAGGTACAGGTTAATGAGACTCTGATACGGCACACCTGCCTCATCGGCCATACCCTTGAAATACTGCACAACGTCTTCTGACAGTCGCATCGTGACGGGCTTCTTCAGCTTGGAAGCGTATGGGTTTTTCCGAGACTTCAGTCTGGAGAGATCGTATTCTGCTTTCATGTGTGTCCACCTCGATAGAACGCGCTTTCACGCTTGGTTGCTTTGCGTGCCGAGATGATACGAACAGTCGCACCGTGATCCCTCTCGCAATGGCAAACGATGAGAAGCATTGCCTGCGAACTCATGCCAAGCATCAGGAATCGCTCTTCTTCGTGTGAGCTCTCTTCGTCAAAGAACTGGACACCAAACTCGTCAAAGAAGATTGACTTCGCCTCTTCAAACGACACCTGATGCTTCTTGAGATTTGACGCCGCTTTGGCCTCATCCCGATGGCTGCCGAGCAAGGGGTCAGCCTGAATCGCCTGGCAGGCGCAAAACTGGCGGCTTGAGGGCGTGTGCGAGAGCGATCACCATCTGTTTGGCTTGACGCCGCTGGCAGGGACTGTTTATCGTTCAGTTTCCTGCGATGGAGGGGGATCCGACGTACGCGCGGCAGCGCTCGGCACGCTGACTTCCCGGTAGGCGCCTGCGGTGGCGCCATTTATAGCTTCTACGACCACTGGAAGAGCTTGCCGGATGCGCGGCCAACTGGTGGTAAGCAACACCACGATCGCCAGGTGACGACCTGTGAGGTTCTGTTGGTACTTGAGGTTTCGATCTGTGGTTACGAAAATTTCAAATCCTGCTGCCTCAGCAGCAGCGATCAGATCTCCGTTCTGAAGTTCAGACCATCCGCGTTCATTTGCCGTCTCGACCGAATGGGCCATGAGCGCCCTTCGAAGCGGCGCAGGCGTGCCCTGATCAAAAAGCACCTTCACTCAGGCGACTTCGAGGGCGCTGCGGGCAGCGTGTTCGAGTACGGCTCTGGCCTGCTCGGCAGTGACCCCCGGAAACCATTCAACGAAATCGTGAAGAGAGGCGTCATCTTCCAGGTTTTCGAAGAGCGCAGAGATGGGCACGCGAGTACCTGCAAATACCCAGGCACCGCTCACGCGGCCGGGGTGTCGCTCAACGACAGGGCAGGTAGACCAGTCAATCATGTATGGATGGTAGCACCGCGCTTGTTTTGTGTCAGAGTTTAGAAAAACAAGCGGGTGTGCCCACAACCGCAAAAGTGGCAGCAGCTTTTCGACATGCTACCTAATAAGCAGCGCAGAGGAGCAGGAGGATCAGTGGCACCACATAGGTGAGTAGCGCGTGACGCCCACCGGCGCCCTCAGCCCACCCAGGCTTGTGCCACAAACAGCCTGTTTCGTCATTGCGAGCGAAGGACGGCAATCCATGAATACCTGGATCGCCACGGCCTGCGGCCTCGCGATGACGAGGGAAAGGTGGCACCGC
>CAZZLB010000180.1:0-6370 GCA_964654655.1 uncultured Rhodoferax sp.
GCGCGATCAAACCAAAATGCGCGATAAAGGCACGCGCCACACCGGTCGCCAGATCGCTGGTGGCCTGCTTGAAATGCTGGCCGCACTCCACCACCATGGCCGCACCCTTGCCACTGGCCTGGCCGAACTGCCCATACTGGATCAGCGGTGTGCCAGAACCCAGGCCATCCGGCATCACCAGGTGCACACTGGGGCGGCCAATCGCCAGCGCCACATCACCGTTGCGGGGAAAACCGGCATAAACCCAGAATGGCTCCACGTCCTGGCTGGTGGAGTGAATATCGAGCACGTGATCGGCCTGCGCCACGATGGGTTGCAAGGCACGGGCACGGCGCAGTTCCGGGCTATCTTCCTTGCCATCGAGCCACTCAGACGACCAGATCCGGTTCAGGTTGTGCACCAGCTGCCGGCTCTCAAAGGGCTGGGTTGCATCAAAGGTTTCGTAGGCGGCGACATTGGCAAAGCTAAGCGTCAATGTGCCAACGAGGGGCCGCACCTGGGCATCGAGCAGAGCGGCCACAGCCACCATGCCGCAGAACTCGTTGCCATGCGTGAGCGCATTGACCAGCACGTGCGGTCCGGGCTTGCCGGAATCGAAGCGGTGTACGTAATCGACCCCCACATTGCCCTGCCGGTACGCCGACAGATCGCGCGGCAGCACTTCAAGTGCGGGTTGGTGTGTCTGAGTCGATGGATTCATCGTGCGTCCTGTCATGCTTGAAACTTGCCACTGAGCAGCTCAGGCAAACGCGCCAGGGCCATCCTGAAGCCACACGCCTGCGCGTGTCCTCCACCGTGCATGGTCTCGGCCAGGGGAATGCAGTCAAAGCCCGGCTCCGAACGCAATCCCACCTTGATGGCGCCGTTCTTGTCGATATTCCAGAGCAGGGCAAACGTGCCGCTGCGCTTGCACAGGGTCTCCCCCACCACGCTGTGAAACGGACCGGGTGCATTGACCATCAAACCGTCGATGCCATTGAAGCTCAGAGGCTGCGCGCCCTCGGCAATGTCGGTGGCGAGCTTGTGAAACTTTTCATCCATGGCGCGTCCACGCTCAAGGTACTTCTGCATCTGCGCATCGTCAAAGTCGGCGATGGCCTTCCAGCGCTCGAAGTCCATGGGCTCCATGTCAAGTGCCGCCAGAAAGCCGGCGCTCTGCGGGTATTGCCAGGTCCAGATGTCACGGTCTTCTACATAGCGCACCAGATCCGGCAGCGTGCGCTCCCGTTGAAAAAACTCCCAGGCCAGCCTGGAGCCGGACTTCTTCATGTCGAAATGCACCACACCACAACGACAGGAAAATCCGCTGAGCTTGTCGGCAGCGCTTTTGTGGTGGTCCAGCATGACGAGCTTGGCAGCACGCTCCTCAATCGCCTGCATGATGGCAGTGCCAAATGAAAAATCGAGAATGTAGACAGCGCGGCCTGCCAGCGCCGGCAAGTCGTCAACGGTCTTGATGTCGCCGTGATCCAGTCCCAGAAATTCTGCCTTGCCAGCGTAAAAGAGCCAGGCGGCGAGAGCTGCCGCAAAACCATCAGGGCAGTCGCGACCATGGTAAATGACCAGCGGGTGGGGGTCGCTCAGCTCAGGCGCGACCAGCAGACTCAGGGGCAGAACAGTTTTCATTGAGGCGCATCATAGCTGGCTGCCTAAAATCTCATCATGAATGCAACCGAAGCCCCTGCCTTTTTCACCGGCCACCTTGAGATCGATGGTCAGCAGTTTGATGCCTGGCGCGCGCAGAGTCTGCTGAGCTCCATGGAACAGGGTGGGATAGAGTGGCCCAGTTCCTGCCGCAACGGAACCTGCCGTACCTGCATCGGGCAGTTGGCTGCGGGAGAGGTGCGGTACGAAATTGAATGGCCGGGTCTGAGCGCCGAAGAAAAATCTGCAGGCTACCTGCTGCCCTGCGTGGCCCACCCCTGCTCGGACCTGACGCTCAAGCGCTGATCACTCTTGCGCTGGCTTGGGTGGCCGAGGGATCTTCTTGAACCGGATCAGCCGATCCAGCTCGATGGCGTCTTTCTTGATCTGACGTCTTGCGTCCAGTTTTTGCCCTTCCAGCAGCCACTGCGCAAACTCCGGCGGCGTCTCCAGGGTGATGCGTCCGATGGCGGCAGCACGAAAGTCGTAGATCACGATCTCGGCTGCCTTCTGCAGATTGACACGTTTGCCGCCCTGTAGCGCGCCGCGTTGGCGACCAATGGCTTCAAGCAGTTCTTCATCCGTGAGGGCATCAACTTCGCCGAGTTTGTAACGCACCTTCAACTGCGCCGCGTAATGGGTCTTGAGGTAATCAAGCAGTTCGAGTGCCACTTCTTCTTCGTTGAAGGCGTTACGGCCGATGGCACCGCTGGCCGCCAGGTTGTAGCCGCTCTTGGCGACAATGATGCGCGGCCACAGCACCCCAGGTGTGTCGTAGAGATAAAAATCATCGGCCAGCGAGATCCGTTGTTCCAGTTTGGTGATGCCCGCTTCATCGCCGGTCTTGGCGGCCCGCTTGCCAGTCAGCGTGTTGATGAGCGTGGATTTGCCGACGTTCGGAATGCCGCAGATCAGCACGCGCATGGGTTTGACCATGCCACCGCGATTCGGCGCCAGCTCGAAGCAGGCCTTGACCAGCGCCTTGGCTGGGGTAGCCACGCTGGCATCGAGCGCCAGCGCACGCGTCCCCGGCATCGCGTTGTAATGGGTCAACCAGTCAGCTGTGCATGCGGGATCGGCCAGATCCTGCTTGTTGAGCACCTTGAGCGCAGGTTTGCCGGCAGTGAGTTCAGCCAGGAGCGGATTCGCGCTCGAACCCGGCAGGCGCGCGTCCAGCAGTTCAATCACCACGTCAATATTCCTGATGCGCTCGCCGATTGCCTTTTGCGTCAGATGCATATGACCCGGAAACCACTGGATAGCCATGCTGTCTGCTGCTCCTAAAAATCCAGAGCTGGGCGCAACGCCGACGCCTTGACAAACCGCCAGCGCCCGAACCAGCCCGCCGCCAGCAACGCCAGCAGGGCCGCCAGCGCAAGCAGCCAGAGCGCGCTGTGCCACTGGCCGTCAAATGCCCCAAACATATTGGCCTTGATTGCCTTGACGACCCAGGTCATTGGCAGCCAGGGACTCACTTGCGCGAACAACCCGCCACTTAGTTCCACCGGCAGCACACCGCCGGAAGAAGACAGTTGCAGAGCCAGCAGAATCAGCGCCAGTGCCTTGCCGGCATCTCCCATGGCGCAGGTCATGGCAAACACGATGAACAGAAAGGTCGCAGACGCCAGCGACAGCGTCAAGGCCAAAGCGCCGGCGTCAACCACATGGATGCGCAGCACCAGCAAGACGGCGAGCCAGACCAACAAGGCCTGGAACAGCACGACCAGCAAGGGAACCGCCACCTTGCCCAGCACCTGTGCCGGCCTTGAAAAGAGCATGGCCTGGCGCGGCAGCAGCCGCACCTGGATCAGAAACACAGCCATGCTGACTCCCAGCCACAAGGCGCCTGGAATGATGTTGGGCGCAAAACCGCTGCCGTTGTTCTGTACGCCGGCATCGACCTCGATCACGGGCTGCACGGAATTGGCCAGGCCCTGGGCACTGCCATCCAATTTCTTGATCGAGGTCGGCAGCGACTGCGTCAACAAGTCCAGACCGCCTGACAGATGTTGCGCAGCAGCATCCACCTTGCGCGTCCCCTTGGCCAACGCGGCCGAACCGTTTGCCAAACCACCCGCCGCCTTCGCCAGCTCATCGAGTTGAGCGTCTTCCGGCAGCTTGGTAACCGACGTGCGGATGGCTGCGCTGAAGCTGCGCATGCCAGTAACCAACGCGCCCAGCCCGGTGCCAAGTTGCTTCGCGCCATCCGTCAGCTTGTCCTGGGCCACCAGAGCCGACTTGAGCCCCGTGTCCAGTCCGGCCAGGCCGCCTGCAAACTGGTCAATACCCTCCGTGATGCGCGAGCTGACCAGAAGGCTGTTGTTGGCCTCCTCGCGAAAGCCCGCCACACCTTCCTTCAAACGCTCGCTACCCGTTTGCAACTCTGCCAGACCGCGCCCCATTTCAGCCTGCCCGCTTGCCAATGCGTCGGCGCCAAGCTTCAGGCGATTGATCTCCGAGTTACGCGGCCGCTTGCTGTCGATCGTGCGCAGTCCGGTGCCCAGGTCCTTCAAGCCCGTCGTCAGTTGTGACACGGCAGGGTCGATCCGGCCACCCCCCGCGGCGAGCGAATCCGCACCCTGTGCCGCTTGTCGGGCACCAGCCGCCAGTTCCTTCGCACCCAGACTCAACTGCTTGGCCGCATCGTGCAAACGTTCCATGCTGGTTTGCGAACCGGCTGCGTCCGACAACACCAGTGTCCAGCGCTGCTCGTTCAAACTGCCGTTGACCTCACGTCCCAGATCTTCAGCGAATCGTCTGGCCAGACCGGCGCTCTGGTAGCTGTTGCCTTCCGAGGTGTAAACCACCAGTTTGCCGCCGCCCACCTGGGCACCCGGAATGGCGTTGGAACTGAAATCCGCCGGAATGATCAGTGCAAAAGCCAGTTCGCCCTGGCGCACCGAGCGGCGCGCCTGCGCTTCGTCCGCGACGTCCACATAACCGAAGGTGTGTCTGGCACGCAGCTTGGCTGTGACTTCCTGGCCGATGTTGAACACATGCTTCTGGTACTCGATGCCACGGTCCAGATTGACAATCGCCACCGGCAATGCGCCGGTTCTGGCTGCCGGATCCCAGACGCTGCTGAGATAGATCACGGCATACAGCGCAGGTATCAAGCTCACACCGAGCGCGGCCAGCAGCAGCTTCGGAAATCTGACAAAAGCACTGGCCTCAATCCGTGCAATGGTGGCAACTTGGGAAAACAGCTTCATGCTCAATGACCCGCCCTTGCCTACTCAACAACCCGGCTGCGCAAGGTCTTGATCTGCGAGCGCTGGCTCTTGGCTTCGCGCAGGCGCTGTTTCGAGCCATAAGTCGGCTTCGTAGCGCGGCGACGTTTCGGCGGCAAGGCGACGCTGTTGACCAGTTCGTGCAGACGCATCAAGGCGTCAAGCCGGTTCATCTCCTGCGTGCGGTGCTGTTGCGCCTTGATCACCAGCACACCGTCCCGCGTGATGCGGCTGTCCTTGAGCATCAGCAGGCGCTGCTGCACGTCTGGCGGCAAAGAAGAAGCAGGAATGTCAAAACGCAAGTGGATGGCGCTGGACACTTTGTTGACGTTCTGTCCACCCGCGCCCTGCGCGCGGATAGCCGTCAGTTCAACTTCGGTCTCCTTGATTTCCAGCAGCGGCGGGGAAAGGGACTCTGCCATATGCTTTTCACCAATACCCGTCATTGCGAACGAAGTGAAGCAATCCATGACCCCTGAAGCCATGGATCGCCACGCTGCGCTCGCGATGACGAAAACGTTTCATGATGCACTCACCGTCTCGAACTCGGGCGCCGACAGATAGCGCGCAACAAAGGCGCCGACGCTGCTCGCCGGCAGCGGCAGCCAGACCGTGTGGCCACTGCCTGGCGCCACTATCATGGGCTGCGCATCGGCGTTTTCCATTTGTGTCAGTTGCACATCCGAATTGCCACCGGGCTGAATGATCTCCAGCCAGTCACCCACGGCGAAGCGATTCCGCACATTGACCTCGGCCAGTCCGCGCGTGGCGTCAAAGGACAGCACATCACCCACATACAGGCTGCGCCCCGACTCGGAATAGCCGCGCAGGTAGTTCTGTGTTTCTTCGGGCGTGTGGCGCTGGAAAAAGCCCGAGGTATAGCCACGGTTAGCCAGGCCTTCGAGCTGGCCCAGCAACGCCGGATCGAGCGCGCGACCTGCCACCGCATCGGCAATGGCATGGGCGTAGCTCTGCACCGTGCGCGCCACGTAGTACGGGCTCTTGGTTCGACCCTCGATCTTGAGCGAATCGACGCCAATTTCGACCAGACGTGCAACATGCTCGATGGCACGCAAGTCCTTGGAGTTCATGACATAAGTGCCGTGCTCGTCTTCCTCGACCGGCATGTAGCTGCCGGGGCGCTGGCCTTCCTCGATCAGATAGACCTGATCACGCACCAGTTCATGCACACGCTCGGCGGCCTCTTTCGGGGCCAGAATATCGCCTGACGCATCGACCACGCCCGGTTGCGTCTTGTAATCCCAGCGGCAGGAGTTGGTGCAACTGCCCTGGTTCGCGTCACGGTGGTTGAAGTAGCCCGACAACAGGCAGCGCCCCGAGTAGGCAATGCACAGCGCGCCATGCACAAAGACTTCGATTTCGGTATCCGGGCATTCCTGGCGGATCTGCGCCACCTGATCGAGCGAGAGTTCGCGCGACAGGATGACCCGACTGACACCCACACTTTTCCAGAAACGCACCGCCGCCGAGTTGAC
>CAZZLB010000181.1:0-3122 GCA_964654655.1 uncultured Rhodoferax sp.
TCGCCCTCCGTTCCCAGCAGATAGATGCGTCCGCGCGTGTTCTGGCGGCCTGCTGCCTGTGCCACCAGTGCCGCATATTTGGGCTTCTGCTCCGGCGTGAGCAGGTCGCCGATTCGGGCTCGGATGTCGGCCGTGATGCGCTCGCGTGCCTTGCCGCGCTCTTCGGGTGCCATGTCACGCAGGGCTGCAAATTTCGAACGTGCCTCGGTATAAATCGCATCGACTTTTTCCGCCTGCGAAGCATTCATCGCCAGTTCGCTAACGACCCGATTGCGAAACTCGGATGCCGGAGCGCCACCACCCGCCGGGGGTGGCGCAGCCACAGCATCGGTCGAGCGCGGCGCACTGGCAGAGGCGACAGGCGCTGGCGCCGACCGGGGTTTGCTGGCGCCCGGGCCTGACGGGCCATCCGAACGCGCGCCGCCCGTAACCGCAGCGGCGCCCGCCTGCATCTGCTGATACTTGGCGCGCTGAGCCGGCGTCAGCATGGCGCTGATCCGGTCCCGCATCTCGGTGCTGACTTTCTCTCTCGCGCCAGCACGTGCCTCCTCCGGCAGTTCACGCAATGCGGCAAACCTGGGACGCAATTCGGCAGTGATCACGTCAAACTGGGCTTGCTGGACGGCACTGAGTTGCAATTCGGCCAGCAGGCGCTCGCGCAATGCGGCCAGACCACCACCACCGCCGCCAGCAGGCTGGGCCTGCGCCTGACTGAACCAGCTCCAGTGGCCGGTCTGCCCGACCGTGGCTCCGGAGGCACGCCCGCCAGGCGCGGACGCCGCAGAGGCCGGCTCCACACCGGCAAGGCGCACCCGCAGCGCTGCGTTGGGAATCTTCAGCACATTTTCACGCGACTCGATCACGACACGCACATTGGCTGTCATGCCGGGCAGCAGGCGACCACCGGTGTTGGAAAACCCGACCACCGCAACGTAAGTCACGACATTGGCGACGTTTTGCGCCGCTTTTCGCACCTGGCGCACTTCGCCCTCAAAAGTCTGCCCCGGGAAAGCATCCACCGTGAAAGTGGCCTTCTGGCCGGTACGTATGCGTCCGACGTCCGACTCATCGATGCTGGCATCGACCTGCATGTCCTGCAGGTTCTGAGCAATCACAAACAGCTCGGGCGACTGCAGACTGGCAGCCACGGTCTGGCCTTTTTCAATGGCGCGCTTGATGACGATGCCATTGACCGGTGAGGTTATCCGCGTGCGTTCCAGGTCAATGCGCGCCTGCGCCAGCGAGGCTTCACGCTGCGCCACGTTGGCTTGCGCACTCTTGATTTGTGCCTCGGTCACGCCGAGCTGCGCCTGGGCGGATTTCAGGGCTTCGGTGGTGGTGTTGACCAAGGCGCGCGCCTTGTCGGCCTCGCTTTGCGCGATGAACTGCTTTTCCACCAGCATCTGCTTGCGTTCCAGATCGCGCTGCGCCTCCATCAGATCCACCTGAGCGCGCGAGACACCGGCGCGACTGGCCGCCGAATTGGCCTGCGCCGTCAGCACCGTGGCACGCGCGGCGTCCACATCGGCTTGCGCCGAACGCACCCGATATTCAAAGGTTTCCGGATCAATGACCGCAATCAGCTGACCCGCCTTGACCTCGGAGTTGAAATCGACGAACAGATCCTTGATCTGACCGGAGACCTGGGTGCCGACCGAAACCTGCGTTACCGGGTTGACGGCACCACTGGCAGACACGGTGGCCAGCAGCGACCCGCGCTCGATCTTCGCGCTGCGGTACTGCACGGCATCGGCCGCTGCGCGTTGACTCCACCACCAGGACGCGCCAGCGACCAGCAACGCGACACCCAAAGCACCCACGATCCCATATGACTTTTTCATGGGACTCATTGTAGGAAGCAAGGGCAGGCGCTTGGTTTCCGGATGGTAAAGAGTGCCCCCATCGCCATTTCCGGATCCGTGGTTCAATCGATCCCTTTACCTGGATTGCTGCCGTCATGAAAATCTCTCTTGTCATGGGTCTGGCATGGCTGACCACTTCGACCATTGCGCAGGCTCAGGATTCGACCCCGCCGCTTTGGGAGGCCGGACTGATGGGCGGCTTCGCCTCGACCCCGTCCTACCCGGCTGCGAGCGATCGCACTACACGCGCTATCGCGCTACCTTACCTGATCTACCGCGGTGAGGTGCTGCGCGCCGACCGGGATGGCATCGGCGCGCGCGTTGTCCACACCGAGGATCTTGAATTCGATATTGGTTTTGCCGCTTCCCTGCCATCACGCGCTACCGACAACCTTGCTCGCACTGGCATGACCGACCTGGGTACGCTGCTTGAGTTTGGTCCACGCCTGAAGTGGACTTGGGCCAGACCGACTGCGACGAGTCGGGTCCGCCTGGAGTTGCCTTTGCGCGGTGTACTGGAGTTCAACAGTGGTCTGCACGGGCAAGGCCTCGTGTTTGAGCCTGAGCTGATTTATGAAACGCGCGACATAGTGGCTGGCTGGGGCTTTTCGGCCAGCGGCAGTCTGGTCTGGGGCGACCGCCGACTGAACAACTTCTTCTACGGTGTCTCGCCGCAGTTCGCCACATCGCTGCGCCCCGTCTACGACGCGCAGGCAGGACTGATTGCGAGCCGGCTGCACTTAAGCACCTCCAGACATTTCGGGGATGATCTGCGCCTGTTCGCTTTTGTCCGGCTGGAGTCCTATGCCGGCGCGGCCAATCAGGACAGTCCTGTGCATCTGCAATCGAGCGGCAGTTCGGTCGGTCTCGCGCTGGCCTGGACGCTGGGCCGCTCGGAACAGCGTGCGCGGAATTAGCAGTCCGCTGACCCAAATCAACATCCTGCACAGATCAAACCGGTATAAATCAAGCCATTTCCCACTATCAGGCCACCAAGCGGGTGGTCCGCAGATTTATCCAGGTATCCGTGCCCTCAAGCGTCACCCATCCCGACAAGCCTGCTGCGGGCTTGAGCGCCGACAGCGACAGCCCTATTTCGCTGGAACAGTCGCGGGCATTTCTTGAGTATTCCATCGCTGCGCTGATGACAGGTGCCCTGATGGCTGTGATCGTGCTGCAACTCTTGGCGTCAGAGCCATTGGCACGCACTTTTGCACCGCTGTTGGTGTCGCTGATTGCGCTGGCGGGCTGGTGTTTTCT
>CAZZLB010000181.1:3222-6324 GCA_964654655.1 uncultured Rhodoferax sp.
GATCAAAGTGTGATCTATATTCTCTCCACCATGGCGGCAGTATTTCTGGTGCGGGCCTACAAGAGTCGCCTCGCTGAACTGCGCCAGGTTGGCGACGACCTGAACCAGCGTACGCTGGACCTGCAGGTGAGCAAGTCGCAACTCAATCAGGCACAGGCCATCGCCCATGTCGGCAGTTGGGTCTATGACCTGGAAACAGAAATCATGATCCTGTCGGACGAGACATGCAACATCTTCGGGGTCCCCAAAGGCACCCGGGGAAGCCGTGAACTCTACGTCAAACAGACCCATCCCGACGATCGTGCCACGGTCGACAAAGCGTGGAAAGCGGCTTTGCAGGGTGCGACGTTTGACCACGAGCACCGGATCCGCGTCGGTGAGACCGTGCGCTGGATCCGTCAGAAGGCGCAATTCACTTTTGCAGAGGATGGAACCGCGCTCAGTGCGGTCGGGATTGCACAGGACATCACGGCGCGCAAGCAGGCTGAGAGCGAATTGCGAATGCGCGAAGAACGCTTTCAACTCCTCTTCAGCCGGGCCAGTGACGGCATCCTGATCCTGCGAACCGACGGCACCATTGTTGCGGCCAACGAATCCTTCGCGCGCATGCATGGTTACCGGCCAGAGGAGCTGTCGACCCTGAACCTGCGCGATCTCGACACCCCCGACACGGTGCGCGGATTACCCGGTCGACTCAAGCGCATCCTGGCTGGCGAGACACTGACATTTGAGGTCGAACACTTCCACAAGGACGGGCACATCGTTCCGCTGGAAGTCACTTCAAGCCTGATTGTTTCGGATGGTGAATCACTGCTTCAGGCCTTTCACCGCGACATCACCGAGCGCCGGCAGGCAGAGGTCAAAATCAACAACCTGGCCTACTACGATCCCCTGACGAATCTTCCCAACCGGCGCTTGCTGATGGACCGGCTGGCGCAGGCCTGCATGGCGGGTGCACGGCACCAACAAATGAGCGCCCTGCTGTTCATCGATCTGGACAACTTCAAGACGCTCAACGACACCCTGGGCCACGTACAGGGAGACATCCTGCTGGCGCAGGTGGCGCAGCGCCTGAACACCTGTGTGCGTGAAGGCGACACCGTGGCGCGGCTTGGCAGTGACGAATTCGTTGTGATTCTGGAAGATTTGAGCCGCAATGAAATCGAAGCCGCCACGCAGACCAGGGCCGTCAGCGAAAAGATTCTGGAAGCCCTGCATCAGGAACATCAGCTTGACCACGGCAGCTATCACGGCAGTTGCAGCATCGGCATCACGCTGTTTGGAGGACACCGACAGGAAAGCTCTGAGGAGCCGCTGCAGCGCGCGGAACTGGCGATGTATCAGGCCAAGGCTGTGGGCCGCAATGCCATGCGCTTCTTTGACCCGCAGGTGCAGGTCGAGGTCGCGAATCGACTTGCCCTGGAGGCCGATCTGCGTGAAGCGATGCAAAAGCAGCAGTTTGCGCTCTACTATCAGGCCCAGGTGGTTGGCGACGGCCGCCTGATCGGTGTGGAAGCCTTGCTGCGTTGGCAACACCCGCAGCGCGGCCTGGTTTCACCTGCTGAGTTCATTCCCCTGGCCGAAGAAACCGGCCTGATTTTGCCGATCGGTCAGTGGGTGATGGAGAGCGCATGCCAGCAGCTCGCGCTGTGGGCCAGGCGACCCGAAATGGAACATCTGACGATGGCGGTCAACGTCAGCGCCCGCCAGTTCCACCAGAGGGAGTTCGTTGACCAGGTCCTTGGCGTGCTGCAGCGAACCGGTGCCAACCCGAAGCGCCTAAAACTCGAACTCACCGAGAGCATGCTGGTGCAGGACGTCGAAGACATCATCACCAAGATGGGAACGCTGAAGATGAAGGGTGTCAGTTTTGCGCTGGACGATTTTGGTACCGGCTATTCCTCACTTTCTTACCTCAAGCGGCTGCCCCTGGATCAACTCAAGATTGACCAGGGCTTTGTCAGAAACATTCTGACCGATCCGAACGATTCCGCCATTGCCCGGACGATTGTGGCGCTCGCCAACAGTCTGGGTCTGTCGGTGATCGCCGAGGGGGTCGAAATGCAAGCCCAGCGCAACTTTCTGGCGCGCCTCGGGTGTCACGCCTACCAGGGCTATCTGTTCAGCCGGCCCATGCCCATGGCGGCGCTGGAGACTCATATGCAGCAGTTCGACGCAGCGGCGGGAGAAGTCGGCGCCACCTGAGTGCATCTGGCGTGTCCATTTGGGTGTTTGATCGCATCCCCGTGCACAAGTCCAGCGCAGACGGGCATAGTCGGCACTGCCTGTATTATTTCGGGGAACCCGCCATGAGCTCCAACATGACACCTGAAGACATTGAAACCCTGGCACGCCAGCGTGCCGGCAAGAAGATCGGCTGGTACATCCACGCCTTTGTTTACATCACCGTCAACATCGGCCTGGCACTGCTGTCAAGTTTCAGTGGCCACCACTGGGCCGTCTTCCCGGCGCTGGGCTGGGGTCTGGGCTTGTTGATCCACGGCATGGTCGTCTTTGTCGCGCCACCGGGCAGCAATTTTCGTGAGAACCTGGTGCAGCGGGAACGCGAACGTCTGCAAGCGCAGAACCGACGCTGATGCAAGTCGCAGCAAAATACGCCGTGCAATGGACGCCGCTGGCGCTATTGCAGCGCAGCCTGCCGGGTCTGACCGTCAACACGTTCATCGCGCTGAACCTGACGGCCTTTGGCGACAACCCGTTCGGACCCAATCTGGTTTATTCGCACTGCATCGGTGTCAGCATCTGGCTGCTCATTGAGCTGGCCCGACGCTACCTGCTGACCGACCCGGAGCAGCAGTGGCGGCGCCTGTACTTCATCATTCCAGCCTGCGTCGTGCTGGGCTACGTCAACGGACTCTACCTGGCAGCATGGCTGCTGGGCTTCCCGACCGACGGCATGTGGGCCGAGCAGCCGCGTCAGGTGTTGGGCTACCTGCTGCTGAGCCTGACAGCCGGCGGCGCCCTGACCTACTACTTCATGAGCCGCGAGCAACTGGCGGCGGCGGACCAGGAGATGGCCCATGCTGCCGCGCAGACCGAAGCGGCGCAACGCCACGCCGCCGAATCCAGACTGGTGCTGCT
>CAZZLB010000182.1:0-6263 GCA_964654655.1 uncultured Rhodoferax sp.
TCACCAGAGCCACGCTGGACTTCAAGGCCAGTGTGTCATGCGACTGATGCAAGCCGGCGATCTGACCAAACGAGGGTTTGAGCGGTACTACCGCCACGTGCGCCACCGATTTGCGTTTGCCCGACAATACTTTTTTGCTGCCCCGGTGCTTGGCAGTAACCGCCTTTACCGCCGGCTTGGCATCGCTTCGTTGACTTTCTGTCGCCCCCGCCTGCGGCAACCAGTACGCCATCGCAAGGGCAGTCAAGGCACAAAATAAACGGGATGGACGCAAAATATTCCTAAAAGCAGTTTGTTGAACTGTTCGCCGTCGCGAGTTTATACAGAAAATCCCGCAAGATCAATCAGTTGCAGCACTTTCTTCACGCAGAAACCGGTTCGAACTGTTGGCTAGCCTTGCGCTGCCACCCGATCAGCCTTGCTTTGCAATTTGTTGAGCGCACTCAAGTACGCCTTGGCCGAGGCCACGATGATGTCGGGATCAGAGCCGACGCCATTGACCACTCGACCACTATTTTGCAGTCGCACCGTCACCTCGCCCTGGCTTTCCGTCGAACCGCTGATCGCATTGACTGAATACAGCACCATCTCGGCGCCGCTCCTGACCTGCGCTTCGATCGCCTTGAGCGATGCATCGACCGGACCATCCCCATCGGAGGCGCTCCTGACCTCTTTGCCGGCGACTGTAAAGACGATCGTCGCCTGTGGACGCTCACCGGTTTCGCTGTGTTGCGACAGCGAAACGAAGCGGTACTGCTCGTTCTCGTTGCTAACCGCTTCGTCGTTGACCAGGGCCAGAATGTCCTCATCAAAAATTTCGCTCTTGCGGTCCGCCAGTTCCTTGAATCTGGCGAAAGCCGTGTTGATGTCAGCCTCGGCTTCCATCTGCACGCCCAACTCCTGCAAGCGCTGCTTGAAAGCGTTGCGGCCACTGAGTTTTCCAAGAATGATCTTGTTGTTGCTCCATCCGACATCCTCCGCCCGCATGATTTCATAAGTGTCTCGCGCCTTGAGAACACCATCCTGATGGATGCCGGAGGCGTGTGCGAAGGCATTGGCCCCAACCACCGCCTTGTTAGGCTGCACGACAAAGCCGGTGGTCTGACTGACCATTCGGCTTGCGGCCAGAATGTGCCGGCTGTCAATTCCCAGGTCGAGTCCGAAGTAGTCGCGGCGTGTCTTGATCGCCATCACCACTTCTTCGAGGCTGCAGTTGCCGGCCCGCTCGCCCAAACCGTTGATGGTGCATTCAACCTGACGTGCGCCACCAATCTTCACACCGGCCAGGGAATTGGCCACTGCCATGCCCAGGTCATTGTGGCAATGCACAGACCAGATGGCCTTGTCTGAATTCGGGACACGCTGGCGCAGATTCTTGATGAAGTTGCCGTACAACTCGGGTATGGCGTAGCCAACGGTATCGGGCACATTGATCGTGGTGGCGCCTTCGTTGATCACCGCTTCAATGATGCGACACAGAAATTCAGGATCACTTCGGTAGGCGTCTTCCGGGCTGAACTCCACATCGGCAACGAGATTGCGCGCAAAGCGCACTGCCAGCCTGGCCTGCTCAAACACCTGGTCTGGCGTCATGCGCAGCTTCTTCTCCATGTGCAGTGCAGAAGTGGCGATGAAAGTGTGAATACGCGCACTATTGGCACCTTTGAGCGCCTCGGCGGCGCGCGAAATGTCCCGATCATTGGCGCGGGACAAGGAGCACACAGTGGAGTCCTTGATCGCGTTGGCAATGCATTGCACTGCATCAAAGTCGCCATTGGAACTGGCGGCAAACCCGGCTTCTATCACATCGACCTTCAGGCGCTCGAGCTGGCGCGCAATGCGCAATTTCTCGTCCTTGTTCATCGATGCACCAGGAGACTGCTCTCCATCGCGCAAAGTGGTATCGAAAATTACTAATCTGTCACTCATCTGGCTTCTCCGGTCATCAGAAAGATTGCAGTCCAAAAAAACAAAAAGCCCGCTGCGGTCGCATGCGGGCTTGAGGTTTGGGTAAGCGCGTGCGCTACCAACTCCGCCCGTGTGGCGTTAGCAGTAGCGCTAGCGAAATTTGTTTCATGGCGTCAATGTACCACAAGTTCCTGCCCCGCCTCACTTGTGCAATCCTCGTTCATCGGGTTCGTCCGTCGACGTGCTGATGACGCTGGTCTGCTGACCCTTGGCCTTGCGCCATGCGTAGATCAGATAACCGCTAACGCCATAGGCAATAAACAGGCCGAACATGACGATCGGCGGGTCGATGTTGATGACAGCGATGCCAAGCGCAAGCAGAACAATCACGACAAAGGGCACACTTTTCTTCATGTGCACGTCCTTGAAGCTGTAAAACGGCACATTGGTCACCATGCTCAAGCCCGCGTACAAAGCGAGCGCAAAAGTCGGCCAGGCGACACTGGGCCCCCTGATGCCAAGATCCGTAGCGACCCAGATGAAGCCGGCCACCAGTGCAGCGGCGGCCGGTGAGGGCAAGCCCTGAAAGTAACGCTTGTCAACGACCGCCGTATTGACATTGAATCGCGCGAGACGCAAGGCGGCACACGCACAATAGACAAACGCAGCGATCCAACCCCAGCGACCCAGCCCCTGCAGCGCCCAAACGTAGGAAATAATGGCCGGCGCGGCGCCAAAGGAAACCATGTCGGAGAGCGAGTCCATCTGCTCGCCGAAAGCACTCTGCGTATTGGTCATGCGCGCCACACGGCCGTCCAGGCTGTCCAGCACCATGGCGCAGAAGACCCCGACTGCGGCCAGGTCAAAGCGGCCATTGATGGCCATCACGATCGCATAAAAGCCGCCAAACAATGCCGCCAGCGTGAACAGATTGGGCAGCACATAGATGCCCTTGCGGCGCTTGCGCACGAGCACGTCTGCGCCCTCTGCAAAGTCTGAATCTTTCCTGTCCTGCATAGAATTAGTTGGCCTCCAGCGTCACATAGTAACAAAGGCCACCGAGGTGGCCTTTGCATTGGTGCTTGACTACCCTAGTTACGGGTCTGATCAACCAGTTTGTTCTTCTTGATCCAGGGCATCATGGCGCGCAGCTTTTCACCGACCTGCTCGATCTGGTGCTCGGACATCAAGCGACGCCGGCTCAGCAACACCGGCGCACCGGCCTTGTTTTCCAGGATGAAGCTCTTGGCGTACTCGCCGCTCTGGATGTCCTTCAGGCACTGACGCATCGCATCCTTGGTGGCCGCCGTGATGATCTTCGGCCCGGTCACATACTCGCCATATTCGGCATTGTTGGAGATCGAATAGTTCATGTTGGCGATACCGCCTTCGTAAATCATGTCGACAATCAGCTTGAGTTCATGCAGGCACTCAAAGTACGCCATCTCGGGCGCATAGCCGGCTTCAGTGAGCGTCTCAAAACCAGCCTTGATCAACTCCACCGTGCCGCCGCACAGGACAGCCTGCTCGCCGAACAGATCGGTTTCGGTTTCTTCGCGGAAACTGGTTTCAATGATGCCTGCCTTGCCACCACCATTGGCCATGGCGTAGCTCAATGCCAGATCACGTGTGCGGCCCGACTTGTCCTGATGAATGGCAATCAGCTGCGGCACACCGCCACCTTGCACGTAGGTGCCACGCACCGTGTGTCCCGGCGCTTTGGGCGCCACCATCCAGACATCCAGATCAGCACGCGGCGTGACCAGGCCGTAATGAATATTGAAACCGTGCGCAAAAACCAGGGAAGCGCCCTGCTTGATGTTGGGTTCGACGTCATTGCTGTAAACGGCACCGATCTGCTCATCCGGCAACAGGATCATGACCACGTCGGCAGCCTTGACTGCGGCACCCACCTCGGCCACCTGCAGCCCGGCCTTTTCGACCTTGGACCATGAGGCACCGCCCTTGCGCAGCCCCACGACGACCTTGACGCCGCTGTCGTTCAGATTCTGTGCATGGGCATGGCCCTGGCTACCGTAGCCAACGATGGCAACCGTCTTGCCCTTGATCAGACTGAGGTCACAGTCCTTGTCGTAAAAAACCTTCATCTTTCTTCTCCGTTGTAAAAAAATTCAAACCCGCAAAATACGTTCGCCACGACCGATGCCACTCGGGCCGGTACGTACCGTTTCCAGAATGGCGCCACGCTCGATGGCCACCAGAAACGCGTCGTTCTTTTCCTGATTTCCGGTCAACTCAATGGTGTAACTCTTCTCGGTTACATCAATGATCCGGCCACGAAAAATATCTGCCATGCGCTTCATTTCCTCGCGCTCCTTGCCCACCGCACGCACCTTGACCATCATCAGTTCGCGCTCGGTGTACGCACCCTCGGTCAGATCGACCACCTTGACGACCTCGATCAGACGATTCAGGTGCTTGGTGATCTGCTCGATCACCTCATCCGACCCTGTCGTCTGAATCGTCATGCGCGACAGACTTGGATCTTCCGTCGGCGCCACCGTGAGCGATTCGATGTTGTAACCGCGCGCCGAGAACAGGCCAACCACACGCGACAAGGCCCCAGGCTCGTTTTCCAGCAATACTGCAATGATGTGTTTCATGATTAAAGATCTTCCGAACCCAGCAGCATTTCGGTAATACCGTTGCCAGCGCGCACCATGGGAAAGACGTTTTCGGTAGGGTCGGTGCGGAAGTCCATGAAAACGGTCCGGTCCTTCAACTTGCGCGCCTCACGCAAGGCAGGCTCCACGTCCTGCGCACGCTCGATCAACATGCCGACATGCCCGTAAGCCTCGGCAAGTTTGACAAAGTTCGGCAAAGCATCCATGTAACTGTGACTGTAGCGGCCTTCGTACTCAACTTCCTGCCATTGGCGGACCATGCCCAGATACCGGTTGTTGAGCGACACGATCTTGATCGGCGTGTCGTACTGCAGGCAGGTCGAGAGTTCCTGGATGCACATTTGCACCGAGCCGTCGCCCGTAATGCAAAACACCTCGCTCTCGGGTCTGCCTGTCTTGATGCCCATCGCATAGGGGATACCCACACCCATGGTGCCCAGCCCCCCGGAGTTGATCCAGCGCCTGGGCTCGTCGAAGCGATAGTACTGCGCGGCCCACATCTGGTGCTGGCCCACATCCGATGTGATGTAGGTATCTGTGCCCTTGGTCATGTTCCAGATCGTCTCGATCACGTATTGGGGTTTTATCACCTCATTCATGCCAGGATCGTATTTCAGACAATCGCGCTTGCGCCAGGCCTCGATCGTCTCCCACCAGGCTCCCAGAGCCTGACCGTCCGGCTTGACAGCACCTTCCCGGATCATCGCAATCATCTCGGACAACACTTCCTTGACGTCGCCAACAATCGGGATATCGACTTTGACACGTTTGGAAATACTCGACGGATCGATGTCAATATGGATGATCTTGCGCTCATTTTGGGCGAAGTGCTTGGGGTTGCCGATCACCCGGTCGTCAAAGCGTGCGCCCACCGCCAGCAAGACATCACAGTTCTGCATGGCGTTATTGGCTTCCACCGTGCCATGCATGCCCAGCATGCCCAGAAATTTGTGGTCGCTTGCAGGATAAGCGCCCAGTCCCATCAAAGTGTTGGTGCAGGGATAGCCCAGCATATCCACCAGCGTACGCAACTCTGCCGAGGCGTTGCTCAGGATCACGCCGCCGCCGGTGTAGACATAAGGCCGCTTGGCAGACAGCAACAACTGCAGCGCTTTGCGGATCTGTCCGCCGTGGCCTTTTCGAACCGGGTTGTAGGAACGCATTTCCACACTGTCCGGGTAACCGGCGTAGGGCACCCGCTTGAAGGACACATCTTTCGGAATATCCACCACCACGGGGCCAGGACGGCCACTACGGGCAATATGGAATGCCTTTTTCATGGTCTCGGCCAGATCGTGTGCGTCCTTCACCAGAAAATTGTGTTTGACGACTGGGCGCGTGATGCCTACCGCATCACACTCCTGAAAGGCGTCGAGTCCGATGGCGTGGGTCGGCACCTGGCCGGTCACAATCACCATCGGGATACTGTCCATGTAAGCCGTTGCAATTCCGGTCACCGCATTGGTAACACCGGGTCCGGACGTCACCAGGGCGACGCCGACCTCACCGGTAGCGCGCGCGTAGCCATCTGCTGCATGCACCGCCGCCTGCTCATGGCGCACCAAAATGTGCTTGATGGTGCTTTGTTTGTAAAAAGCATCGTAAATATGGAGCACTGCGCCACCCGGGTAGCCCCAGATGTATTTGACGCCTTCGGCCTGCAGAGCTTTGACGAGGATCTCGGCGCCACGCAGTTCCTGCTCGCCGGAT
>CAZZLB010000183.1:0-6243 GCA_964654655.1 uncultured Rhodoferax sp.
GGGCCAATGTGGGCGGACCCGCGTGGGACAAGGCACCGGGCAAGACCAGCGACATGGCTGCATTGCAAAATGGTGCCAAGCTGTTTGTCAATTACTGCCTGAATTGCCACTCGGCTGCTTTCATGCGCTACAACCGTCTGCGTGACATCGGTCTGACGCCGGAGCAGATCAAGTCCAACTTGCTGGTGACCAACAGCAAGATCGGCGAAACCATGAAGGCAGCCATCGACCCGCAGCAGGCCAAGGCATGGTTTGGCGTGAACCCGCCAGACCTCACGGTGATTGCGCGCTCGCGCGCCGGCGCGGGTGGCACCGGTGCCGATTACCTGTACACCTACATGCGATCCTTTTACAAGGACGACACCAAGCCGACCGGATGGAACAATCTGGTATTCCCCAACGTGGCCATGCCGCATGTGCTGTGGGAACTGCAGGGCGAACGCCGTGCCGTCTTTGCGGAGGTCACGGAGCACGGCGCTGCTACCAGTGTTTTCAAGGGCTGGGAGCAGTTGAAGCCCGGCACCATGACCGGCCCGCAATACGATCAGGCCGTTGGTGATCTGGTGGCCTATTTGCAATGGATGGGTGAACCGGTTCAAAATACCCGCGTTCGTGTTGGTGTTTGGGTCCTGCTGTTCCTCGCGGTCTTTACTTTCTGCGCCTGGCGGCTCAACGCGGTCTACTGGAAAGAGGTCAAGTAGCACAGATAAGCGGCTCAAGTTGCGCTCAAAAAAGCGCAATCTGAGGTTTGTGGAGTGGGCTTGCGTGAAGCATCCCACTCTTTGGTTTTTTTAGGAGTCCCACCATGATGGTGTTGTATTCAGGTACTACCTGCCCATTTTCCCACCGTTGCCGTTTTGTCCTGTTTGAAAAAGGCATGGACTT
Source organism: uncultured Rhodoferax sp. (assembly GCA_964654655.1). Taxonomy (GTDB): domain Bacteria; phylum Pseudomonadota; class Gammaproteobacteria; order Burkholderiales; family Burkholderiaceae_C; genus Rhodoferax. Next base: position 886 of record CAZZLB010000183.1, read on the forward strand.
CGAGATTCGTGACGTTGACTTGTACAACAAGCCCGAAGACATCAGCGTCATGAACCCTTACGGCCAGGTTCCCATCCTGGTCGAGCGTGATCTGATTCTGTACGAGTCCAACATCATCAACGAGTACATTGATGAGCGTTTTCCGCATCCCCAGTTGATGCCCGGCGACCCGGTGGACCGCGCCAGAGTGCGTTTGTTCCTGCTCAATTTCGAGAAGGAACTGTTTGTCCACGTCTCGACGCTGGAGTCGCGCGCCGCCAAGGCCAACGAAAAAGTCCTCGACAAGGCACGCGCCCACATTCGTGATCGCCTGACGCAGCTCGCACCGGTGTTCCTGAAGAACAAGTACATGCTCGGTGATGGCTTCTCGATGCTCGATGTTGCGATTGCGCCGCTGCTCTGGCGGCTTGATTACTACGGCATCGACCTGAGCAAGAACGCTGCGCCGCTGCTCAAGTATGCGGAGCGGATTTTTTCGCGACCGGCCTACATTGAGGCTTTGACGCCGTCCGAGAAGGTGATGCGCAAGTAAGCGTCGGACCCGGACAGATGATGGAATCCGCGCAAGCAACTTCGACCCGTCCCTACCTGATTCGTGCGCTCTATGAGTGGTGCACCGATAACGGCTTCACGCCTTATATTGCGGTGCTGGTCAACGAGCGCGTGCAAGTGCCACGCGAGTACGTGAAAGATGGCGAGATTGTCCTGAACATCAGCTTTGAGGCCACGACCGGACTTCAACTGGGCAATGACTTCATTGAATTCAAGGCGCGCTTTGCCGGGACGGCCAGGGACATTTGCGTGCCGGTAGCTCAGGTTGTAGCGATCTATGCGCGTGAAAACGGGCAGGGCATGGCCTTCCCGATGGCCATTGCCGAGAGCGCCGAAAATGGCAGTCCGACGCAGGGCCCGCAAGCGGTCGGAGCAGAAATCAAACCCGTGCAACTGACCCGTGTGGAGTCGCCTGCTTCAGGCGATGAACCGGAACCCCCGAGACCAGCGACACCAGGGACGCGACCGACCCTCAAGCGCGTCAAATAGTCCCGTAAAATACTCCCATGCCGATTTAGCTCAGTTGGTAGAGCAACCGCCTTGTAAGCGGTAGGTCAACAGTTCGAATCCGTTAATCGGCACCACATTCAAACCCGCCTTCTTCACCGGATAGCGGGTTTTTTTGTCGCCCGAAACGGGCGCTGTCCCCTTTTGTGATCGAGATCCAGCTACCAGTTCGGCTGGTACATATCCATCGCTCCCGGGAGAACAATTCCAGGCCATAACTACCAGCCAAAAGGGTAGGCATTGGCTATGGAAATGCGACGGCAGGCGCGCGATCATGGGCCCGTGACAAGGCAAATCAAAAAGGGGGAGGTCACGTGGGACAACAATCGAGCAGTCGGCAAAGGAACGTCCACTTGAAGCGAGCTTTGCTTCGCTTTCTGGTCATGGCCTCCTGGACCTGCGTGACCCTGGGGACGGCCCCATTGGCGTTGGCACAAACCAACCCTTTGGGGCTGTCGTCCAGTCTTAACCTGCTGTCATTCGGCAATTTCAATGCGCCCAGCGCGGATGTTCAGGGCCAGGTGGCGGTCGGCGGCAATGCGAGCATCGCAGGCTACACGATTAACAGCTCATGGCCTTACACGAATGCTCTCTACGACGGAGTCGGTTTGACGGTCGGGGGCAATCTCAGCATATCGGGAGGTGCTGTTTTTGGCAACACCGTGGTCGGCGGAAGTCTTGCGGTAAGCAACGGAACCACCTTCAATGGCAGTGTCCAGGTTGCTGGCAATCTGTCAACCGCAAGCAGCTGGCTGTCGGCGACGAGTATCAGCTACGGCGGCGCATCCAATCTGTCGGTGTGGCAGAGTCCCGTCGCCAACAAAGTTGATCCGTCCAGCATTCAGACCGGCATCAACTTTGCCGCTGAGCAGCAAAGGCTGACCAGTCTGTCCCAAAGTTTCGACTCGCTGGCCAACAGCGGCACCAGCTACATGCAGGACAGCACGCTGGTCCTGAACGCCAACCATGCCAACGTGGCAGTATTTGATTTGACTGCTGCTGACGTTACCCACAACATGCGTCTGGACAATTTCGGTCCCGACACCACCGTGATCCTGAACGTGCTCGGCCAGAACGTCAGCTTCACGGCGATGGGCTACCAAAATTTCAATCTTGCATCTGACCTGGCAGTGGGACACGTTCTCTTCAATTTGCCGGAGGCGACGCAGGTTTCTTTCAGTAGCGGTGTTTACGCATCCTTTCTTGCCCCTCTGGCGCAGTTCAACACGGCGGCGGGAGGCTTTATTGGTGGCCAGGTGGTTGTCGAGAGTTGGTCCGGTACGGGTCAGGTCAATAGCAACCCCCTTGTTGCGGCCGTGCCAGAACCTGGGACCTATGCGATGCTGCTGGCCGGTTTGGGCCTGATGGCGTGCATCATTCGCCGACGCCGGAGCGGCCTTACATCTTTCTGAAACAAGCTGTTTCTATACCGAGCAAGGGAGCATCAAAATGTCGTCAAGCACAGCAACCGTCAAAGAGCAGCGCAGCGAGCGCTACCGCGCAGAACTGTCAACCATGGTCCAGGGTGTGACCGGCGTGACAGACAACATCAGTGCCACCGGTTTTTACATATTGCAGGACCAAGCCTGTGAAGTCGGCTCGCGCATTGACTTTTCGGTTGACCTGGTCACACGGCATGTCAAGATGAAGTTGTGCTGTGAAGGGGAAGTCGTCCGTGTTGACCGGGTGGACCAGCGCTTCGGCATTGGCTTGAAGGTACTCAGTCAGACCATGAAGGCAGTCAACTGAGCTGCTTTGCGGACGATGGTACTTTCCCGACCTCGGGTCAGCGTGCGGACAGATGGCGCATCGCCGTCTTCAAGTTCGACTCGGCGTCCGTTACGAAGCTGAAATCGCAAGCGCCACCTTGTCGGCTGCCCAACTGCTTGCCGCTGCCCGTGGCGACTCTGAATTTCGAAACCGCAAGGTGGTAACTCACGAACAAGAGCCTGCCCTTTGGCGATTCATGCAAGTCATTGCTCAGGCGATCAAGCCTGTTGCTGGCCGCGATGAACTGTCGTTGGGTGCCATCGGCGAGTTTTCGGAAGTCGGGACTGGCCAGGCACAGGTCGAGCCGGACCCTGGAGGCCGCAAGTTCCCGTAGGCTTTCAATCAACCTGCGGTCAGCGCTTTGTCCCATGGCCAAGCCGGCAAGCAGGCTTGCTGTGGCGAATAAAAAGCACTTCTTCTGTGGCATCGGTCGACTCTGAAACTGCGTCATGCCGGACGCGATATTTGGACCTTCAGGCGAATTGAGTTAACCTCCCACCCCTTGCTGCGCAAATGCGATTCGAAGGCGGGCAGAAGTTGGCGAATCTTGGCTGCCGCCGCGTTGGTGTCCAGGATCAGGCACCAGACTGCGCCTTCGATTGGACCGGCTTTGACGGCGGCCCTGAGCGCTGGAGGCATGAGTGGCGCAATCGACTGGAGTCGGGCTACCGATTCGTCGCTGAGTGCGGTCAGGCGTGCCAGACTGGGGGAGTCCTGCGTTGCCTGAAGCAGTGTGTAAGCTTGATGGCGGCGATTCATGGGTGTGAGGGGAATCCGAATGCAATTGATTATCACGGATGCATGGCTTGCCAGAAGCCGTGCCATTCATCTGACCGGAACCAAACTGGTACTGGTCGCTTTGCTGGCATCTGTCGTGATGACCCTGCTGGCTGCCGGTCTGTACCACTGGGTTCTCCTTAAGGGCGCCAGGGAAGGATGGCCCGTGATCGGCACGCTGGTCAGGATGGTCGTGAAGGATGAATTTGAGCAACGTGATCGCTTCATGCGGGAGAACCTGGATCTGCTGGCGCGCAAGCTCGGCGAGATGCAGGCCAAAATGACCCAGCTCGAATCGTTGGGCGAGCGGGTTTCGGGTCTGGCCGGAGTCAATCCGAGCGAAATCAAGGCCAAGCCAGGTCAAGGGGGTGCTCTGGTAAGCGGGCGAGCGCTTACCATGGAAGAACTCAAGGCTACGCTGGAGGATCTGGACCGCCTGAGCGAGCAGCGCACCGACCTGATGACGATGCTGGAGTCGCGTTTGTTTGATCAGAAGATCCGCAACATGATGGTGCCAACCCAGCCGCCTATTTTGCAGGCCAACTATGGCTCCATGTTCGGTTGGCGCATAGACCCGATCACCGGGCGCTCGGCCCTGCATACGGGCATCGATTTTCAGGCCGAGCGCGGCACGCCGATTCTTGCTGCTGCTGGCGGCGTGGTGGTGGCTCAGGAGTACCACCCTGAGTACGGCAACATGATTGAAGTCGATCATGGCAATGACCTGATTACCCGCTATGCGCATGCCTCCAGGACCATGGTCAGGAAAGGTGACCTGGTCAAGCAGGGTCAAAAAATCGCCGAGGTGGGCAGCACCGGACGCTCGACCGGAACCCATTTGCATTTTGAGGTCCTGGTGCAGGGCGTATTGCAGGATCCACAGAAATTCCTGGCCGCTGGCGCCAAGCTCAAACCGCGACACCTGGCTCAGCAGGCCGCGCCGTGGCCGGGCCGCTATCAACCAGGCCCTCGGTAGGTCACGGATGATCGATCCGGCACAGGTAAAATCACGCGTTTGGGTTTCTCAGCGAAGCGTCTTGCAATTGCACGGTTGCGTTTCGTGACAGTGCCCCCATTTCACTCAGACTAGAAAAAGGATTGCGCTGATCGGATGGTCCAGGTGGGCTGACCGGTCGGTCCTGCATTCATGGCCACAAACATCCTTACCAGAATTTTCGGCAGCCGCAATGACCGACTGCTCAAACAGTACCGCGCCAGTGTGGTTCGCATCAATGCGATGGAAACCGCCCTGGAGCAGTTGTCGGATGAAGCCCTGCGCGGCAAGACGCAGGAGTTCAAGGACCGACTGGCCAAGGGCGAGACGCTGGACGCCTTGTTGCCCGAGGCTTTTGCGGTGGTGCGCGAGGGCTCCAAGCGGGTCATGAAGATGCGCCATTTTGATGTGCAACTGCTCGGTGGCATGTCGCTGCATTACGGCAAGATTTCGGAAATGGGAACCGGTGAAGGCAAGACCTTGACCGCCACCATGCCGGTCTACCTCAATGCCCTGACGGGCAAGGGTGTTCACGTTGTCACGGTCAACGACTATCTGGCCAATCGCGACGCCCAGTGGATGGGCAAGCTCTACAACTTCCTGGGTCTGAGCGTCGGCATCAATCTGCCGCAAATGTCGCGCGAGGAAAAGCAGGCCGCTTATCGCGCTGACATCACCTACGGTACCAACAACGAATTTGGTTTTGACTACCTGCGCGACAACATGGTTTACGAGTCGGCAGACCGGGTTCAGCGCGG
>CAZZLB010000184.1:0-6203 GCA_964654655.1 uncultured Rhodoferax sp.
CTGCCTGAACATGCTTGAAGAAATCCAGGCATCGGGCGGCATTGCCAAGGTCGGTCAGTTCATGGAACAGGTGAAGGACAAGAATTCCGGCGTCAAGCTGATGGGTTTTGGTCACCGCGTCTACAAGAACTACGATCCGCGCGCCAAACTGATGCAGGAAACCTGCAGGGAAGTACTCACCGAACTTGGGCTCCAAAACGATCCCCTCTTCAAGTTGTCAATGGCGCTGGAGAAGATCGCACTTGAGGACGATTATTTCGTCTCGCGCAAGCTCTACCCCAACGTTGACTTCTACTCCGGCATCGTGCAACGCGCCATTGGCATTCCGGTCAATATGTTTACCGGCGTTTTCGCCCTGGCTCGCACCGTCGGATGGATTGCACAACTTAACGAGATGATCAGCGATCCCGAGTACAAGATCGGCAGACCACGCCAGTTGTTCTCAGGTTCGGTCGCACGCAACGTACCGCCGATGGCACAACGCTAAAGCGAACGCATTTTTCGCGCCCGCCGGCTGGCGACACCGGCGGGCGTTTTTGTTTACAACGCGGCATCGCCCGATGCTGCCGATTAAAATCGCGCCATACCAAGGAAAAACATGGGTCGCAACGAAATTCAGACACACGGACGCACGCTCTACGACAAGCTTTGGGACGAGCACGTGGTTCACACTGAAGAAGATGGCACAGCCCTGCTCTACATAGACCGACACCTGGTGCATGAAGTCACGAGCCCGCAGGCCTTTGAGGGACTGCGCCAGGCCGGACGCAAGCTGTGGCGTGCCAGTTCGATCGTCGCCACCGCCGATCACAACACCCCTACCACCGGTTGGGAATTGGGATACGAAGGCATTACCGATCCCACCAGCAAAGAGCAGGTGCTGACGCTCGACAGCAACATGAAGGAAATTGGCGGTACGACCTATTTCCCCTTCCTCTCCAGACGGCAAGGCATTGTGCACGTCATCGGCCCCGAAAATGGCGCAACCCTGCCGGGGATGACCGTCGTTTGCGGCGATTCGCACACCTCGACGCACGGCGCCTTCGGTGCCCTGGCCCACGGCATTGGCACCAGTGAAGTCGAGCATGTCATGGCAACCCAGACCTTGCTGGCAAAGAAGGCAAAGAACATGCTGGTGCGCATTGATGGCGTTCTGCCCCGAGGCTGCGGCGGCAAGGATATCGTGCTGGCCGTCATCGGCAAGATCGGTACGGCGGGTGGAACCGGCTACACCATTGAATTTGGCGGCTCCGCCATTGCAGCCCTGAGCATGGAAGCTCGCATGACCGTGTGCAATATGGCGATTGAGGCCGGTGCACGTGCCGGCCTGGTTGCCGTGGACGAGAAAACCATCGCCTATATCAAAGGCCGCCCCCTGGCACCAGGCCAGGGCGCCAGTACGGACGCAGCAGCGGCCCTGGAGTGGGACATGGCAGTGGCGTACTGGAAAACCTTGCGCAGCGATGCCAACGCCGTGTTTGACGCCGTCGTCGTGCTGGACGCCAGTCAGATCGTGCCCCAGGTAAGCTGGGGCACCTCACCCGAAATGGTGCTTGGCATTGACGACCTGATCCCTGATCCTGACAAGGAAAAAGACCCCGGCAAACGAAGCGCCATGGAGCGCGCCCTGGTTTACATGGGTCTGAAACCAGGCAAGGCGCTGAATGACCTGTTCGTGGACAAGGTCTTCATAGGCTCTTGTACCAACAGCCGGATTGAAGATATGCGCGAAGCTGCCAGCGTGGTAAAGACGCTCGGGCGCAAGATCGCCGGCAATGTCAAGTTGGCGCTGATCGTGCCGGGTTCTGGTCTGGTCAAGGAACAGGCAGAACGCGAAGGTTTGCATGAAATTTTCAAAGCAGCCGGGTTCGAGTGGCGTGAGCCGGGATGTTCCATGTGTCTGGCGATGAATGCCGACCGACTGGAGCCAGGCGAACGCTGCGCATCCACCAGCAATCGCAATTTTGAAGGGCGCCAGGGCGCTGGCGGGCGCACGCATCTGGTCAGTCCTGCCATGGCCGCTGCGGCTGCCATACATGGTCACTTTGTTGACGTCAGAAAATTTGCCTGACAAGGCAGCCACAAGAACATCATGCAAAAATTCACCTTGCACGCGGGACTGGTTGCACCGCTTGACCGGGAAAATGTCGACACCGACGCCATCATTCCCAAACAGTTCCTGAAATCCATTCACAAGACCGGGTTTGGACAGAATCTGTTTGACGAATGGCGTTACCTGGATGCCGGCTTTCCGGGACAAGACCCGAGCAGCCGTCGGCCCAACCCCGATTTCGTCCTGAATCTGCCGCGCTACAAGAACGCATCCATCCTGCTGGCACGCAAGAACTTTGGCTGTGGCTCCTCGCGCGAACATGCTCCCTGGGCGCTAGACCAGTATGGTTTTCGCGCGGTCCTTGCACCCAGTTACGCCGACATTTTCTTCAACAACAGTTTCAAGAATGGCTTGCTACCGATTGTCCTGAGCGAAGCGCAAATCAACCAGTTGTTCGATGAAACAGCAGCATTCCCCGGCTACAGCTTGACCATCGATCTGGGGCGTCAGGTCGTAGTCAAGCCGGATGGCACCGAGTTCGCTTTTGAAGTCCAGGCCTTTCGCAAGTACTGCCTTATCAATGGCTTTGACGATATTGGCCTGACCTTGCGCCACGCCGACAGGATCAGATCCTTTGAAGCACAGCGCCTGACGCAAAAACCGTGGCTGACCCGTACCTTGCTGGCCTAGCGTCCGATCAAAATACTTTCCAAGTTCCGCCCTTAACCGTTCGAGAGAATTAATCTGACGATGAAAATTGCAGTACTACCAGGTGATGGCATTGGCACCGAGATTGTGGCTGAAGCGGTCAAGGTGCTCGGTGCCCTTGACCTGAAGTTCGAGATGGAAACCGCCCTGGTCGGCGGCGCCGCCTACGAGGCCTACGGTCACCCTTTGCCTGAGGCCACACTGAAGCTGGCAAAGGAAGCAGACGCTGTGCTGTTTGGCGCGGTGGGCGACTGGAAATACGACAAACTTGAACGCAACCTGCGACCCGAGCAGGCCATCCTTGGACTGCGCAAGAACCTCGGCTTGTTTGCCAACTTCCGGCCGGCCATCTGCTACGAACAACTGGTCGATGCATCCAGCCTCAAGCCCGAGCTGGTCGCTGGTCTGGATATCCTGATCATTCGCGAACTGACCGGTGACATCTATTTTGGCCAGCCCAGAGGACGACGCATCGCCATCGACGGACACTTCCCCGGAACCGAGGAAGCGTTTGACACCATGCGCTATTCGCGCCCTGAAATCGAACGCATTGCCCACGTTGCATTTCAGGCCGCCCGCAAGCGGTCCAGCCGTGTGACCAGCGTGGACAAAGCCAACGTACTGGAAACTTTCCAGTTCTGGAAAGATGTGGTCACCGAAGTCGGCCAGCAATATCCGGATGTGCAACTTGATCACATGTACGTGGACAACGCCGCCATGCAGTTGGTGCGTGCGCCCAAGAAGTTCGACGTCGTGGTGACCGGCAATATATTTGGCGACATACTCAGCGACGAGGCAGCGATGCTGACCGGCTCGATTGGCATGCTGCCGTCAGCAAGCTTGAATTCCAGCAATCAGGGCTTGTACGAACCCAGTCACGGCAGCGCCCCTGACATTGCCGGCCAAGGCATTGCCAACCCCCTGGCGACCATCTTGAGTGCTGCGATGATGCTGCGCTTCAGTCTGAAGCAGCCCGCCGCAGCCGATCGAATTGAGGCTGCTGTCCAATCGGTGCTGACACAGGGCCTGCGCACCGCCGACATTTTCAGCCCCGGTACCACCAAGGTGAACACCCAGGAGATGGGCGCCGCGGTGGTCAAGGCCCTGTGAGTTTTGATTTCGTCATTCCAACCATTTGAAAGAGCAACATGAAGAAAATTGGTAATCTGGTCGGTCTTGTAGGCTGGCGTGGCATGGTCGGTTCGGTATTGATGGACCGCATGCAGTCCGAGGGCGATTTTGATCTGATCGAGCCCGTCTTCTTTTCCAGTTCCGATGCCGGCGGCAAGGCACCGGCGCAGGCCAGGAATGAAGCTGTGTTGAAGGACGCCTTCGACATCGATTCGCTGAAGAAGTGCGACATCATCATCAGCGCGCAGGGCGGCGACTACACAACGGAAGTTTTCCCCAAGCTGCGCGCCACCGGCTGGAACGGACACTGGATTGACGCCGCCTCCACGCTTCGCATGAAGGATGATGCTGTCATCATCCTGGATCCGGTCAACATGCCAGTCATACAGAACGCCCTGTCCAAAGGCGGCAACAACTGGATTGGTGGCAATTGCACTGTCAGTTGCATGCTGATGGGCGTCGGAGCTCTCTACAAGGCTGGTCTGGTTGAATGGATGACCAGCATGACTTACCAGGCTGCATCGGGTGGCGGTGCACAGCACATGCGCGAATTGCTGACCCAATTCGGCACCCTCAATGGCGAAGTCAAAGCCCTGCTCGACGATCCAAAATCGGCGATATTGGAGATCGATCGCAAGGTGCTGGTCAAGCAACAATCCCTCAGCGGCGCAGAGACCGCCAATTTTGGCGTGCCCTTGGGTGGCAATCTGATCCCCTGGATCGACAAGGATCTCGGCAACGGCGTCAGTCGCGAAGAGTGGAAGGCAGGCGCCGAAGCCAACAAGATTTTGGGCCAAGGTCAGGGTTTCGGTACGGCTGCGGTCCCGGTAGACGGCTTTTGCGTCCGCGTCGGCGCAATGCGCTGCCACAGCCAGGCACTGACCTTCAAGCTAAAGAAGGACGTGCCAACAGCCGACATTGAAGCCATGATCGCCGCCGACAACGCTTGGGTCAAGGTCGTGCCCAATACACGCGAAGCAACTCTGCGCGACCTCACGCCAGTGGCTGTCACTGGAACCCTGGGGATACCCGTAGGACGAATCCGCAAATTGGCCATGGGTCCGCAATACGTTGGCGCGTTTACGATTGGAGACCAGCTCCTGTGGGGTGCGGCGGAGCCCTTGCGTCGCATGCTGCGGGTCTTGCTGGCGGCGTAAAACGAGGGGTAACTTGTCAGACCCCACCATTGATGTTATGGTCGCCTTCGAATTTTCGCTATCGATGCCTTGATTCGGCGAATATGGTCACCAACCCTGCAGTCTGAAATACGGAGTCCACTAATTGATCGCTAAATCACATCGCTGGCATCGAGTCGCTGTTGCAGCAGCTGTCTTGTGCGGACTGTGGGGACCCGGCGCCATGGCTTTGTCACTGGGCCGCATCACAGTCCAGTCGGCCCTGGGTGAGCCGCTGCGTGCAGAAGTCGAGCTGCTCGACATCAATGCCGAAGAAGCCACTTCACTGAAGCCTTCGGTTGCGTCACCAGAGAGCTTTAAAGCCGCTGGACTCGAATACAACCCGGCACTGTCAGGTTTGCAAGCCAGCCTGCAGCGACGCCCGGATGGACGAGCTTTTATTCGCCTGAGCGGCGAGCGTGTCATCAACGATCCCTTCGTCGATCTGATTCTTGAGACCAGATGGGCCAGCGGGCGCATTGTGCGGGACTACGCGCTGCTGTTTGATCCGCCCAACCTGCGTTCCAATGCGGTGCTGGCACCAACACCAGCGCAGATCACGCCTGCACCAACCAGCAGTCCACCCCGGCCAACGGCCACTCCAGCGCCGGCGGCGGCCCCCCCGGTTGCCAACGTCAAGCCAGCGCCTGATGCATCGCGAGCCAATGCACCGGCGACAGAGCGAGCGCCGGCTGCCCTCACGCGCCCGGCCGGCGCTATCAGAATCAATGTCAAGCCGGGCGACACGGCAAGCAGGATAGCTGCAGCCAATCGACCTGACAATGTTTCCCTTGATCAGATGCTGGTCGCACTGTTGCGCGCCAATCCCGCGTCTTTCATGGGCAACAACGTCAACCGCATCAAGGCGGGGGCCATCCTCAACATTCCATCGGCCGAGCAGGCAGCAAGCACGCCGACGGCCCAAGCCACGCAATTGATTGTTGCGCAAAGCAAGGATTTCAACGAATTTCGTCGCAAACTTGCTCTGACTGCGCCCAACACGCCACTGATCGTGACGGAGCGCCTCGCTACTGGCGCCATCGAGGCAAAGGTCGAAGAAAAGAAGTCCATCGCAACAGCGCCTGACAAGTTGACATTGTCCAAAGCAGCCATCGAAAAAATCTCTGCTGAGGACA